>DAORIL010000574.1:0-4527 GCA_035438525.1 Pyrinomonadaceae bacterium | reverse complement strand
CGTCCCCGTCGAAAAGCGTGAAACTTTAGGGATTACCGATGGTTTAGTTAGAATTTCCGTCGGGATTGAAGATGTCGAAGACATCATTGCAGATTTAGACCAAGCGCTTAGTTAGTTTAGAAAGGTGCGGAAGTTTCAAAAGTTTTGGAAGTAAAAATCTCCTTAACTTCCCTAACCACCTGAACTTTGTAAATTATGCTGATTGTTGAAATTCACGCTACATCACACATTGGACGAGTCCGAAAGGGCAACGAAGATAATTATCTGGTATTGGATCTTTCCGACTCCAAAACACTGACTAGTTCACAGGAACCTGACGAGTTTATTGTTCAATCTTTAAAACTTGAGGTTGATGAAAGAGGTATAGTTTTAGCCGTATCTGACGGGATGGGCGGTGCATTAGCCGGTGAGGTTGCCAGTCAGATGGCGGTTGAAACCGTAAGTCAAAGACTTTTGAATTCTGATCCTGAAGCAACTTTGGCTCCGGAAGCCGAAGACAATGCTTTGATCGAAAAACTCTATGATGCAACAATTTACGCCAATCATTTAATTCATCACCAAGGTCGGACAATCCCTGAATATAACCAAATGGGAGCGACATTTACGGCTGTCGGAATTACTCCTGATGCCGTCGATTTACTTCAGGTCGGCGATAGTCGTGCCTATTTAGTTCGCAACGTCAAAATTTTTCAAATTACCAAAGACCAATCATTAGTTCAGCAATTGATTGATTCCGGACAGATCTCTGCCGAAGAAGCTGACCATCATCCTTTGAAAAATGTGATCCTACAAGCACTTGGCGCACAAAATGAAGTTTATCCTGTTCCTGCCCGGTTGATTCCCCAACGTGATGACATTTTGGTCATTTGCAGTGACGGACTTTCAAACAAAATTGGTCCCGAAGATATGTTGCGAATTGTTATTGATAACATTGCGGCACTTGATAACGCTGCTAAGGTTTTAGTAAAAGAAGCTAATGAACGCGGTGGTGAGGACAATATAACTCTTATTGTGGCAAAACTTACCGGCAGTAATTTGGTTGAACCAACCGATGATACTGTAAGAATCCATCCATTGAGCTTCGGCGATATTCACGATACGGCAGATCAGGATACAGCCGAGATTTTATAAATCCAGGAAATTACTGAAATGAAAAGATTGAGTTTAATTGTTGTTTTTTACTTGATCTTTTCATTTAGTCAAATTTTTGCCAATCAAATTCAAACCTTTGAAGGATTTCAAATCGAGTCAAACTCAAAGTTTATCAGCGAATCCACTTTTACTGATAAAATAAAAACCGCCATTCTCCTGCTTAAAACAAAATCTCCCGATGAGTTCAAAACAATGCAATCCGTAATTGTTAAAATTCGTGCCAGCCAAGCCAGCGGCGCCAATTTTAATGAATCTGTGATGACCATTGACATTGCCAAAGCCACTTTTGATGCCTCTTTGGAATGGCTTGCAAGTGTTTTAATTCACGAAACCAATCACATAAAAAAATATAAAGACATCGGAAAAAAATTTGGTAATGCCCACCTAATTTCTGATAAAAAAGCTGCCCTGCAGGTGATGATAAATGAAGAGCTGGAATGTAATAAAGCCCAATTGGTCGCGTTAGAAAACGTGGGCGGCAAGAAATTTGAGATCGAATACCTGAAAGCCCAAAAAGGCGACCATTTCGACATTGATAAAGACGGGGATTATGATGAAGCCGATTATAAAGGCAGAAAATGGTAGTGCAAATTAGTTTAGGAATTTGGGAAAGTTTAATGAAGTTTCGGAAGTTAAACAATTTTTAACCCAGAACCCTTTCTAAATTTTTGCAATATTCAAATTTATTTTCTTTGACGTTTCCTTAATCTTTCTAAACATTCTAAACTTCCCTAACTATTCTTCCTCTCTCCATTCGGGCAATTCCCGAACCCTCCGAACATAAATAGAAGCACCTTTAACTTCAACTACTTCAACTTTTTCACCTTCTAAAAGCGGTTTTTCTCCCGCCTCCGGAAAAGCTGTCCAGATTGAACCATAAACTTTCACTTCCCCGGAATTTAACGACCCTTTACTGCCGGTTGTAACAGTTCCAATTTGCCCCGGTAAAGCATCAATTCCTGTTTTTAGATCTTTTCCGCCTCGGTTCAAAAATTTATTATGAAAGATCTGCCGCGAAAGTAATGTCAGAATAATTGAGGTTAAAGCAAAGGCTAAAAATTGTATTCCAATTCCAAAACCTAAATATCCCAAAAAAGCTGCTACTAATGCGCCAATCCCAAACCAAAATAAAACAAAACCAAGAGTAAAAATCTCGGCGACAATCAGAGAAATTCCTAAAATAACCCACAAAACCCAAAGGATTTGTTCCATTTTTAATTTTTCTCTCCAATAAATTTCATAACTTTGGTTAAATTTAATATTACAACAATTTAAAGATTTGTCATTTTAATTTCCGCATTTGAAAACTAAAGAATATTTTGGTATCTTTTTTCAAGTGCTTGGGTGGCGGAATAGGTAGACGCACAGGACTTAAAATCCTGTATTCTTCGGAGTGTGCGGGTTCGATTCCCGCCCCAAGCACCATAAAGGAATCAATAACTTAGAGGCATCCCTTAAGATGCCTCTTTTGCATTTTCGAGCGTTTAGAGTGCCAACGGTGTGCAAACTACTTAGAAACAACAAAGTTGTTCCCTTTTAAACATATACAATGTTATTATGTTTTTCTCAAAAACCCTTTTTGAAACAGATTAAACCATTTTCTGTTAGGCATAAAAATCAAAGATAAAAGACAAAGCACCAATGGCTGAGGATTTATGAATTTTGATCTTCGGGACATTGTGCCCATAATCGGTGACACGACGAAACAATCCAAATGGCTTTGTTATGATTCAAGGTTTCCAACGGTAAGGGGTGGACAATTCAACGAATTTCGTGATGAGCCGCTAAACCTTTCGGGCTTGGAACTGGCGCAATTGGCCTCCTAAATTCACCAATCTATAAACGGGAGATTTGAGGCTAAAAGTAAGAGCTCAACTAAAAGCTTTTGGTTAATAATCATTGCTTTCGATGGAGTTGGTTTGAATCGTGTTCCTCAAAACCTTGGGTATTTGAAGGGATTCAAAAGCATTTTCAAAAACTAGGTGATATTCCAATAGGCATAAGTCCATCTCTGGTTAAATAAACTGTTTCAAAACGCCCTTTTTTTAGGACAATTCAACTCTAAAATTTCGACCCTGGCAAAAATTTAGCACATTAACTAGTGCACTTTAAGTTTTGGATTTGCGGTGTTTAGTCGTTTCCGCTTCTTGTTCCATCCTGTCTGTTTAATATTCCCTTTGCTTTTCATCAATAAAAAATCAATTTCTTTTCCCTCATGCAAAACATTCAAAGAGATTTGGCTCAACCACTTATCTTCCAAAATAAGTTTTTCTCATAATAAATATATTAATTTTTATATCTAATTAGCTTGCCGGAAAATAAGTTTGGTTTATATTTGGGGTAGTTAGTTTGTGCTAAATAAGTTGTGACACAAATTAGTTCAAACTCTAAAAAGGAGGTAAAAAATGAAAACTACAATAAAATTTTTGGTTGTAATACCAATTATTCTTCTCCTTATTGGATTTTTGGCGATACCTGCTATTTCTGCTCCAAATTCAACTAGCGGCTATTGGAAATTTTCAACTAGACAGATACGGTGGGTCGAACCATGGTTACCCGAGAATGTAACAAATCCCAAGGATATTCCCTGGAATAAAGTTTTTTGGAATAAACAGGGCAACGTCAGCACATCATATTCCGGTTCCGAATTTAATGTGACAAGGCGTTATGAGTGTAAATTCTGGCCGGAACCTGTGCAAACAAGATATTTTACCTGGAGTCGGTTGCCGGACATTATTAAGCCCGGACAGATATATGAAATTTCGGTATCAAGCTCAGGCAATGGTAATGGAGCCCTTGATATTTCTAAACTTACCAATAAGGATGAATCAATACTTTGGCTGGCGACATCCGTGAAAAGTAAAGTTAATCTTCAACTGAAAGCAGATTTGCCGCAAAACTTACGGAATCCGGAAACCAAAATGATCCTGATTCACCTTGGTTCCGGAGCCTCGGGAACTGATACAGCTAATTATGTTGATTATGTTTATATTTATAAGTGGGTGAATGGTTAATTTATAAATTAGGTGAATTAAGGATATTTAAATAGCCTAAATTCAGCCTAAGAAATTTTGTCGGCTAAAAAAATAAAGATTCCAATAAAATCGAGAGATTTTGGCGATCTTATCTGATCTCTGTTTATTGGAATCTTTATTTTCATCAGGGCCGGTGTTTATTTGGTTTTTATCGAACAAAACGAATTGAATTGAATATAATCAAGATAATATTTCTGCATTTCGCCTTAACCCAAATTGAGAAAATTCCAATAGATAAATTTTAGCAAAATTTTGCTTCATTCGGATTAGGTTTAATTTTATGAGCAGAAATGAAAATTTATTCCATGTCCGTCCATGGAGGATCTTATTTATAAGCGAG
>DAORIL010000573.1:0-4532 GCA_035438525.1 Pyrinomonadaceae bacterium | reverse complement strand
TTGCGCTTTTTAAGTTTTGAGCAATTGCCTGAAAAGCCAAAACTAAACTCAAAATAATTAAAAAACTAAATCTTTTCATTTTGTTTGACTCCCTGAGCCGAAAATTTTGCGTTGATTTTGTCAACAATGCTGTTTAAATCATAAAGAGCCTGAGTCAAGGTGATTTTCTCGCCATCTTTTTTGATGATTTGGCAGCTTAATTGACCCTTTTCAATTTTTTCAATTTCGTTATACAGACACTCTTTTTTGCCAAAACTAAAACCGTTTTCATAAATTTTGACTTCTTTTTTTCGCGCCTGAATAAAACTGAAAAGTGTAAACAGTTTAATCAACAAAAAAGCGGTCGCCAGTAGAAAATAACCGATGTTTTGACGCACGGAAAAGGCGATCAGCATCG
Organism: Pyrinomonadaceae bacterium; assembly: GCA_035438525.1. Taxonomy (GTDB): domain Bacteria; phylum Acidobacteriota; class Blastocatellia; order Pyrinomonadales; family Pyrinomonadaceae; genus JAIBCC01. The sequence continues at coordinate 4,135 of DAORIL010000573.1, read as the reverse complement.
CTAAAAAAAAGATAAATGACAGAATGATAACGATTAGCGCACGCTGTAAAAAGACAGGTGAAATTCCGTGAATGCTTTCGAGTTTTCCTAGTTTGCGGGTTTCCATTTGCAATTTATTTTAACATCAACAATTCTAACTCAAAAAGAGTTTAGCTTGGCAACTCGACAACTTCTAACGATTTGTGCAAAAATTTAGTTTAAATTTTAGAAGAATTTATTAACACTATATTTTAGAGAGGATTTTATGTCAGAAGAAACAGCAACAGCCGAAGCGGTCGAAGCGGGAACAGAAACCGTCGAAGCAGTGGCAGAAAATGTAGAAGATATTTCATATCACGCAGTTGAAAAAGAAGGAAACATTACCGCGATTTGGGAAATGCAAGGTCGCAAACACATCCGCACGATTGATCCGCGTTCAGGCGAAGGAAAACAAATTTTGGCTCTTTTTGAAACTGCCGGCTAATAAAGCAAGAAGTAAAAAGCTATAAAGCAAAAAATGTAGATAAATTTCTGCGTTTTTTGCTTTTTTGTGTTTGGCAATTTTCGTTTTTGAATCCGTCTATTCTATTTGGTGGACTAAAATTATGCGAAAAATTAAATCTTTATTATTTGGAATGATGGTCGTAGGTTTTCTCTGCGCGACCTTAAATGTTTCGGCGCAGACCGACATCAATGTTTTTTGGGGAAAATTTAAAACGGCAGTGGTTAAAGGCGATAAAAATGCCGTTGCAAGTATGACAAGTTTTCCGCTTTCGATGCCTTACGGTGTAAAGAGCGTGAAAACAAAAGCCGATTTTATCAAGCGCTACGACAAAATTATTAATATGGAAGCCAACGCCAAACGTTGTTTTCAAGCGCAAAAGCCGCAAAAAGACGATAACTCGAAAGATTATTTTGTCGCTTGCACTTTCAAAGGTGAACCTGAATCAAGTGATAATCGTCCGATTGTTTATTATTTTACCAAAACCAAAACAGGCTGGAAGTTTTCGAGTTTAGATAATATCAACGAGTGATAGAATTTTAGATTTGCGATTGAAAGGCAGAATTTTTAATTTTGCCTTTTGCTTTACAATACATCCTGTCTAGTTGTGCCTTCGATTTCCAAAATCAAATCAGCACCGTAACATTTAGCCGGAGTTTGAAATCCGGTGCAGAAATTTCCGTCCAAAATTTTTTCTGAGATTTTTAGTGCGGTCAGCGCGGTCATCGTATAGCCTTCTACACCTTGTTGTCGCGCTTCAACCCGATTTCCGTTATCGTCGGACGCTTCGCCCCATAACAGAGTTTTGCCGTTGGCACGTTCCTCATCATTTGGACCACCCGCCGGAATTTTTGATTGAAGGAAATTCTGTAGAGGCTTGGTCGCTAACAGCCAACCTAAGTAACGACTGAGTTTAAGGAGTTTAAGCTGCGGTTTCGGAACAATCGTATAAACTTCGATATTCGGAATTTTGGTCGAATGATAGGCAGTTGAAACATCGCCCCACGGAATTGTGACTCCAAGTTTTTTGACCTCGCCAAAATCAATTTCGCGGGTTTTCCAACCTGCCGGAACGCTCGTTATTTCACCGTTTCGACGAATTGCGCCGCCTTTGCCCAGATTCATTGTCATCGTTGCCTGTGTTCCGTGTGAAATGCGTCCAAGTCCGTAAAAAGCCAGAGTTAATTTAGTTGCTGACGGGAGCCGATTTTTGAGATGATTCGCCAGACAATCCGAAGGCACAACATCAAAACCAACGCCTGACATAATCATTATTCCGGCATCTTTCGCTTGTTTATCAAGACTTGCCATTTGCTCAAAAACAGAAATTTCACCCGTGATGTCCAAATAATGCCGTCCCGTTCGCAGACAGGCTTTGACCATCAATTCTGAAGTAATTGAAAATGGTCCCGCGCAATGCAAAACAAACGAAACTTCGCGCAACGCTGCATCAAGTTTTTCCGTTTCTTCCAACGCAAAAACGCGAAAATCAAGATTATGTTGTTTGGCTAATGCTTCGACTTTTTTGGCGTTTCGACCTGCCAAAATCGGTTTCATTCCACGCTCAACCGCAAATCGAACGATCAATTCGCCGGTGTAGCCGTTTGCTCCGTAAATTAAGAAATTGTTGGACATAGTGTTTTGTTTAGGTCAACTTTCAAAGTTCAAAAGTTTTTGACTGACTTCATTATCTGCCAAAAGTCGTCTGTATTCGTTTTCAAGTTGTTCAAATGATTCGCTAAAATCAGTCAAAGTAGTTTGAATATTAAAAGTTGCAATAGTTTGCGAAAATTCATTTGTCATCATTGGTAAATCAAACTCCTCAATTGGTTGAACAGTTTGCAAGGCTCGTAAGGCTTGTTTGCTCAACAAAACTTCTTGTAATCTTTCGCAGCTTTCAGATGTTTCTTTCAATTGCTTCAAAAACTGTTGTTGTTCATATTGAAGAGAGTTAGAATGATTTTCGCTTAAATCTTGAGCATTTATTGCAACTTCGCGTATTACTTTTTCGGTTACAACAACTCCATTTTCAATTTGATAGTCTTTCAAAATATCAACCATCTCAAGATATGGCAAGACTTCATTTTGCAGGCGAATGAGTTCAATTTTCTTTTTTTGTAAATTATATCGAATACATTGATTTTTAATTATTTGTTGTGCAGAAAGAAGTTTCTGTTGAATTTGTTCAAGATTTTTGCTGGAACTTTTACTAATTCTGTTCAAAATTGCATCAAATCTATTTCTACGATGAGAAAGTTCTGCTAATCTTTGCGAAACGGTAAAATATGTTTTTGTTAAGTTGTTCTCATTATATCTTTTAAGTTTTTCGCTTTTCTCTCTAATATTTTGATTGACGATAAATTGGTGAAAAGGAATTGAAATACCAAAACTAAATATAAAAGAGAGAATTAGAACGTAATTAGGGATGATGGTAGCAAAAATTAAACTTCCGATAAAATAAAATATTATGACCAAAGAGATTAGTAAAGGTATGTTCCAGGTTATTGAGCGTGGCTGATTTAATTCTTGATTATGAGTAATAACTCCGCAATTTGGACAAAAACCATCGGTTTGCCTGAGATGGAAATTACATTTATTACATTTTGAGAACATATTTTGAGATTACTTTGGCAATAAATTCCCCGCAAATTCTTCTACCTTTTCACCCAAACTTTCGTCATTGCCGAACTTTTCAATTTCGCGGACAATTGCCGAACCGACGACCGCGGCATCGGCATATTTCCAGGTTTCGGCGACTTGTTCGGCGGTAGAAATTCCAAATCCGACGGCGATTGGTAGATCTGAAAATTGGCGCATCCGATTGACTAAAACTTCGGCGGATTGGCTGGTCGTTTCGCGTGTTCCCGTAACGCCTGTCCGCGAAACGGCGTAGATGAATCCCGAAGCCCGTTCTGCCACCATTTTGAGTCGTTCATCGCTGGAGGTTGGTGCAATCAGGAAAATCATATCTAAATCGTTCTTTTTTAAAAGACTAGAAAATTCTCCGGCTTCTTCGGGAACTAAATCAGTCACGAGAAATCCATCAATTCCAACTTCTTTGGCATCAGCGCAAAGTTTTTCCAATCCGTATTGCAAGAGCGGATTAAAATAGCTGAACAGAATGATCGGAACATCCGTTTCTTTTCGCACATCTTTAACCAGTTCAAGTATTTCCGCGATGCCGAAATTATTTTTTAGCGCACGTTCCGAAGCCTTTTGGATAACTACGCCGTCAGCCATCGGATCTGAAAAAGGCACGCCGAGTTCAATCACAGTCGAATCAACTCGTGCTAAGGCAAGAATCAAATCTTTGGTCTTTTCCAAATCAGGATCGCCCGCCGTAATAAATGGCACAAAGCCTTTTTGGTTGTTAGTTTTAAGTTGTGAAAATTTTTCTTGAATTCGCATTATTTCAAATTTACTCCAACAATCGCCAGTTCGCCATTGTCTGCCAAAATATTTGCAGATACTAAATCGCTTTCGGTCAATTGGCTAACGTATTGATTCGGAACTATTACGGTGGACGGTTTACGGTCTTTTTTCATTTCTTCGACTATTTCGCCAACGCTTTCAAAACGCCTTAATTTTCCTTCCGGTTCACGCACGAGCCGCTTGGCTCCGTAAAATTCGGCATTGTGCGAAAGAGTATGAAGG
>DAORIL010000572.1:0-4536 GCA_035438525.1 Pyrinomonadaceae bacterium | reverse complement strand
ATGTGGTTTGAAGCGTTAGAGTCCAAAAAACCGCCGAAAGTCCGCCCAGCACTAATACAGGGTCAATTTTCCGTGTTCCGACAATCGCCGAAAAAACGTAAAGCGGTGAGGTCCCGATGTCGCCAAAGACAATTCCAAGAGCGACCAAAAGTCCCGCAAACGTAAGTTTATCAATATGTTGATGGGGAGTATTTTCGTGTTCCATTATGTTTTTGAAATTGGTGTTGATTGTAATCTGTTTCAGATAGCTTACAACGATTTCTAGATTTAGGCGAAACAAGAAAAAGAGGTTTGCCCGCGAATTACACGGATTTTCACGAATATTTGAAGACCAAAATCACAAACAATAGTTTTAGCAAATAGTTTTCATTCGCATTCATTCGCGTTTATTCGCGGGCAAACCAGTTCTTGTTAATTCGTGGTTGAAATCCCAACTTCAACTTGTTCAATTTGCAAAACTTCGCGCAAAACTTTTGGCTCAATCGAAACTAAAAATCCGCGTTTTCCACCATTGATGTAAATCTTTTCCAATCCCAAAATTGTCTTTTCGACATAAATCGGCATCTTTGTTTTTGTGCCGAATGGTGAAGTTCCCCCGACTAAGTAACCTGTTAATTTATTTGCTTTTTCGGGTGCGACCGGGGCTATGGTTTTAACCTTCAAAATTCGCGCAAGTTCTTTGGTTGAAACCTGTAAATCGCCGTGCATTAAAACGATAAGCGGTTTCTTTTCATTGGTTTCAAAGACCAAAGTTTTAACAATTGCGTGTTCGTTAACGCCTAAGATTTGCGCGGAATGTTTCGTCCCGCCCTTTTCGACATAATCAAAAATGTGCGGTTCAAATTCAACCTTTTTCTCGCGCAAAACGCGAATTGCTGGTGTTACCGGGTAATTCATTCACTTTTTTCCACTTTGATCGCGTCAATACTGCATTTCTTTTGCCCTGCTTCGTCTCTCAAATAAACCTTTCCCGTCACGATAGCAGGTGTGGCAATATCGGCTTGTGGAGTAATTATTGTTCCGTCATTCAAATGGATTTTTACTTGGTCACGGGTGAAAATCGAAGTTGGTTTTGGCGGATTGGAAAATTCAGGCGTTTCTACTTCATTTTTGCCGTTTCCTTCGGGCAAACTGACAATTAATTCATTGCCAACAACATTTACTTTGTCTAAAAACTTAAATGAACAATCGCGCTTTGGGTTGAGAATTTTCAGACACGGAACTTTTTCGGCAACCTGCAAAAATCCTTTGACGGCAACTTCTTTATCTTTATTGGCATCCGTGCAAACTTGTGCATAGTCAGTCAAATTGACGGTTGTTTTCGCGCAAGAGGTTAAAAAGAATAAGCCAATAATCACAATGTAAAGATATTTTTTCATTTTAAGATTCCGTCCCATTTAGAAAATAAATCAGCTATTACAAATTAATTGGGTAAATTATAATTCAACTTTCATCGCTTTGGTTATCAACTCAAAGTCTTTTTTGCTGATTTCCAAATGCCCGAAACGGAACGCATAACCCCAACTTTTTTTGTTTTTGATAAATTCCAAATCCTCGATCAAAGATTTAATATCAACCTCAACGCCTTCAAAATATTCGACATCGCGGCGAAAAGGCTCAAAATCTTCAGTCATTTTCACTTGATAAGGCTCGCCTTCTTTTAGTTTTCCGACAGCGACAAATTTTTGACAAACTTCATCTTTTCCCATTTCGATTTTCGGAGAATAGTAAATCAAAAAATCCCCTGATTTCATCTTTTTTAAAGGTGCTAATTTGCCGTGATTAAGCATTGCAAATCCGCCTTTTACGCCAAACATAACGTGATTGCGCGAGGCAACTCCAATCCAATAACGTGTCATATTAAAATAAAATTGGAGCAGCAAAAATTCCCGCCCCTAATAAAAAAATCACAAAAAATACAATGCCGATTTTTTCGACTTTCCAGAAAATCAGTTGTTCAATCGCCCGCATTAAAATAAAAATTGAAATTGATACTAAAATCACTTTTCCCAAATTCGTATTTATCAAATCGTCGGTAAAGAAAAATGACAGAAAAGCAACCACGAAAAAAACGTAAGTCAGACGTAAGTTTAAGACTTGCATCACGCCGCGATTGACCGATTTTAGTTTCGGCAACTCGTTTTTCCAATCAAACAATTTCCAAAACGCCAGATGAAAAATGGCAAAAATCAGGCAATAAAATCCGCCGATGTAGATTAGAGTTTTCACTGCTCAATCCTCTTTTTTGCCCAAATAACATAAGCGCCAAGAGTAACATCTATTGCTGAGCAAAAACCGACCCAAAATATCGGAACGCCTTTGTTTTCCAAAAATAACGGATGTAAAAAATCAAAAATGCCGTGCAGTATTATTCCGATTCCAACTATTATTTGACTCTTTCTAGAACCTATTATAGCAATCGTTATAAAAACAATGGCGAAAAGACTTTCACCTAAAACAACCTCCGCTCTTCCATCAATTGCGGCAAACAAAACATAAAGCAACCCAATTACAATCAAAATTGTCGGATAAAATGAGCGGTCATTCTCAAATTTGGTGAATTTAGCCAGTGCGACAATAAATACGGTTGAAATTAGTCCAATTAAGTATTCCATCAAACCTCTTTATAACGAAAATGATACGGCTCAAACATTCTTCCTTTTGGGGAATTTGGAAACAAATATTCAATATGATGAATTTTACAGAGAACACTATATTGAATTGCCCTAGAACTACAATGTTCTCTTTTGCAAAATTGGGCTCTTTCCGTAAAAGTTCCTTTTTCTAAAAAATCATGAATAAATGCTGAATAAATAAGCATTTCATCCGGTTTTACAAATGGCTCCTCCAGCCAATTTTCGATGCTTATTTCGGGAACTTTATAAATATATTCTCTCGCCCCCCAATTCCAAGCACCGCTACTTTGCCATAATTGATTACAAACCGGACATTTCCATAGGTTATACCAATCATTTTGTTGAGAAGATACTTTCTCAAGAGTTTTTTTGATTTTCTTAGTTTCCTTAATACGTTTATCAACTGCTGCCCGGTAGAGTTCTAAATGCGAATATTTTTCGCAATCACATTCCATAAATTAAACCTCTTTATACCGAAAACAACTCACCAAATGATCGTTGACCATTCCCGTCGCCTGCATAAAGGCATACATAATCGTTGAGCCGACAAAATTAAAGCCGCGTTTTTTCAGATCTTTGCTCAGTTTGTCGGAAATTTCGGTTGAAACAGGAATTTGTTTGCTGTTTTCCAAACCGTTGTTAATCGGTTTTCCATCAACAAAGCTCCAAATGTATTTATCAAAAGTTCCAAATTCGTTGACAACTTCCAGATAACATTTAGCATTGCGAACTGCCGAAGCGATTTTCAGACGATTGCGGATAATTCCTTCATTTTGCAAAAGTTCAGCGCATTTTTTATCATCATAAAGTGCGATTTTTTCTGCATCAAAATCGTCAAAAGCTAAACGATAATTTTCCCGTTTTCGTAAAATCGTGTCCCAGCTTAAACCTGCTTGTGCGCCTTCGAGAATTAAAAACTCAAAAAGCCGCCGGTCATCGTGAAGCGGAACGCCCCATTCGGTATCGTGATAGTGAATAGCTAAATCGTTTTTAGCCCAATCGCATCGGTTCATAAATTAAAAATTTAAAAAGGTGAAAAGTTTTTAGGTATTATAACCCAACTTTTTCACCTTTTGGACGTTTGTTTGCACATTTTCCTTTTATTTATTGTGCTTTTTCGATTTTCTTTACTGTTAGCGAACAGGGTGCAAAATTGTCGGTTGGCTTTGAAGGAGTAGTGTAAACCATCAAGCTGGCTGTAACTTTTACTTTTTGCGAGTTCTCGACAGCTTCATTTTTATCATCGTGAATTATCAAACCTTTTGCCTCGTCTTTGGTGATGGAACTCGCACCGCTCCCAAGGTCAATATATGCTGAAACAGGTTTTGGCTGATTCGGCGTATCCACAAATTGAATCGGGCAACGCATCGGTTCATTCCCGCTTTTTGAACACATTGCACTTCCCGTATTTTTGAAATACCCGACAACTTCAACGTATTGACGGTCATTCTTCTTATCGCAAACGCTTACATATTCAACCGGAATACCGGTGTAATTGCAGCCCGAAGCCAACAAACCCATACCTAAAACAATCAAAAACAAATATTTTTTCATCTTTTTTCTTTCCTGTTATGTTTAATTTGCTATTGCTTTTTTCTGAACGTATTTCAAAATTAATTCTTGCGAGTTTAAGTTGGTAAAATCTTTGTGCGCTTCGACCACCGAATTTTGCTGCAAAATTTCTTCAATCGAATTAACTGTGGCAATTCCGATTGATTTCATTCCGGCGCGATAAGCGGCTTCAAAACCGCCGATGGCATCCTCAAAAACGAGACAATTTGTTGGAATCACGTCAACTTTTTCGGCTGATTTTAAGAAAAATTCGGGGTCGGGTTTGCCGTTGGTGACATCTTCGGCGGTGGTAACGGCATCGAAAAATTGTCGCAAATCTAATCCGTCT
>DAORIL010000571.1:0-4550 GCA_035438525.1 Pyrinomonadaceae bacterium | reverse complement strand
TAGAGATTCCATGTTTAATGGCATTTTCAACCAAAGGCTGCAAAATCAAAGTGGGAATGCGGATTTTTTTCAAATCTTCGGGCACCTCAATTTTTACTTCCAGACGCTCTTCGAATCGGGCGCGTTCAATATCCAAATAAGATTCAATCAGTTTTAATTCTTCTTCGAGCGTAGAAAATTCGGCAGTTGAACGTAAAACTCCGCGTAATAATTGAGTCAAACGCATCAAAGTTTCAAAGGCTTTATCCGGCGCAGTATTAATTAAATAACCAATTGTCGTCAGTGCATTGAACAAAAAATGCGGGTTGATTTGGGCACGAAGCGCAGAAAGTTGGGCTTCGGTAGCGAGTTTGGAAAATTCTTGTTCACGCAATTCCTGTTCGCAACGCTCATGCGTAACACGCAAAGCATCAATCCGCCGCGCCGTTAAAAGTCCAACCGATTCAAGCATTTTTATTTCGTCCGAGAGCAAATGGCGACCGCCCATAAAATCTTTTAGATTGATTTTGTAAAACGGCGATTCAGTCGTTGGAATAAAAACTTCGGCGTTGTGCGGCGTAAAATTGACCGATGGCAGTTTGGTTTCATTCAAACTTTCATAAACTTCGCTCCAAATCACGCTGTTTGCCGTCAAAGCGGGCGAAAGTTTATTGCAAACCAGTTCCAAAACCTGTTCAACCGAATCTTTTTCTTCAACATTATTTGCTAATTCAAAGCCCAAATTTTCGTAATTAGCGCGCCGCAAAATAATTTTATCCACCAGCCAAACCGCTAAATTGTGCAAAATCGGATAAATCAGAGCGGTAGCGACCCACAAAATGATGATCAAACTGATCGCCTGAACATCGTTTCTATCGTGCGATTCGTGAAAGCGCAAAATTGGCGAAGCTACAAAATTATAAAGCCCGAAAGCCGTTAAAGTCAGCAAAATCAAAGATAAAGCACGTTTCAAAAAGAGATCGGCAAAGGCAAAGCGATAATCCTGGTATAAAATTACGAGCGCCAGTGGCAAAGAAGATTGATGCGCGATCAATTCAATCAGCCACGATGCGCCTTCGACGTGACTGTTCAGATGCAAGGTCGAGAGCGCGAAAATTAATAGTGTTGTTATCCAAATCGCTTTCTTTTGAATGGTTTGCCGATAATTAAAAGTCAGCAATCCGAGCAATAATCCGGTTGAACCGTAAGTTAAAATTTGTAAGGCTAAACTTGAAGGAGCAACATCCGAAAAAAGAGCGGATTGAAAATGCAAAACCGTTGCTAAAAAACTAAGCAGATACGAAAAAACTGCAAAAACTTTCCCTCTGACAGTTTCGGCATTGCGCCAAATTGAATGGACAACTACTGACGGCAAAAATCCAAGTGCGGAATACGAAATCGCAGTCAAAATCGGAGAAACCTCCCCTGCGCCAAAATCCCGCCAAACAAAAGCTGATATTTCACCGAAATTCCATAAAATACCCAACACCGCAGTTGCCAAAAGCAAATAATCAAAGGTTGAGTGTTTTTTGGCTGAACGATGGCGCACGACCATAATCAGCAACAGCGAATAAAGCGCAATTCCGAGCGTAAAACCTAAAAGATTGATGAGTGATGCCGAATTAAAAGTATTCATCCTAAAACAATAAAACTACGTCAAAGTGCCGCCGAAAACAATTTTCTCTCAACCATTGGAGTCTTTTAACGGATGAATGGTTGTTTTAGACCAATAAACGGAAAACTTTGCACCCAAAATCATATCACATCAAATAATAGGGTCAGCGAGATTGTCTTTCATTGAAACAAAGGTTTAAAATCTACTTTTTATGGCTTTACTTTTATTGCTCCAAATCGGTGAATTATTTCGCGGACAATTTAATTGGCGCGGAGTTTTGCATCTTTCCCTTTTTATCATAATGGGCTTAATTATTATTGGACTAAGTGCATTCTTTCTTAGAATTATCCTAAAATCCCGAAAGGAAAAATGACGATTGAAGTTCTCATAGTTTTAGCCATTTTTACAGTTGCAGTTCTGTATTCATCGGTCGGACACGGCGGCGCGTCAGGTTATTTGGCGGTGATGGCATTGTTTGCGATCGCGCCGGAAACAACCAAACCAACCGCTTTAATCCTTAATCTGTTTGTTGCACTAATTGCGTTTGTCCAATTTTATCGTGCCGGAAATTTTGACTGGAAAATATTTTTGCCTTTTGCCGTCGGTTCGATTCCGTTAGCTTTTGTAGGCGGAAAAATACAACTACCGACAACTACGTATAAAATAATTCTGGGCATCGCATTAATTTTAGCTGCGATTCGGTTGGCAATAAATCTGAAATCTGAAAGCGAAATTAAAACCCCGCCAATTTGGGTTTGCTTACTGATCGGAGCAATTTTAGGCTTTGTCTCAGGACTGATCGGAATCGGCGGCGGAATCTTTTTAACTCCGATCTTACTTTTAATGAGCTGGACAGATACCAAAAAAGCGGCAGGAATTTCAGCTTTATTTATCTGGGTAAATTCGGTTTCGGGATTATTGGGAAACTGGCTTTTGGGCAAAGATTCACAAATTTCTAACCTGCCAAACATCGTTTGGTTTTGGATTGGCGCAGCAATAATCGGCGGTTTAATCGGCGCAACTTTGGGCAGTTATCGTTTTAATTCTCTAACTTTACGGCGTGTTTTGGCCTTTGGATTAATGATTGCAGGCGCGAAACTAATTTTTGTTTAAGTTGCCCGCTAAATACGCGAAAAACACGAAAAAAAAGCCAGATACAAAAACAAAATAGCCTAAAATTTGGCGGATTTACATTAAAAAATTTTAGCGTCTTTTCGCGTATTTAGCGGGCAAACAAACTTATGAATAATCATTTTTATCTCGTTGAGCCAACTGCTCCGAAAGTTCCGATGATTTTGAGTTCTCCACATTCCGGCGTGGAATTTCCTGATGAATTACTAACTCATTTTCGCCCCGAATTAATGGCGCAACCTGATGATACTGATTGGTTTGTCCACGATTTATATAATTTTGCGCCGTCGTTGGGAATCACCTTGATCCACGCTAAATACAGCCGTTGGGTTATCGATTTGAACCGCAATCCGGAAAGCAAACCGCTTTATAATGATGGGCGAATCATTACCGAATTAGTGCCGAAAACAGATTTTCTCGGCAATGATTTATATGTTGATAAAAAGCACGTCCCAAATGAGGTAGAAATTAAACGCCGTTTAGAAAATTATTACCAACCTTATTATCAAAAAATCGAAAGCCTTTTAGCAGAAAGAGTTGTCGAATTTGGACAAGTTTTATTGTGGGACGCGCATTCGATTCGTCGTTTTGTGCCGACTATTCAAGGTGAGCCTTTTCCCGATTTGATTCTGGGCGATAATGATGAAAAGTCTGCCGATAATGAGCTTATCGAAATTACTTTGAACGGATTAAAGCAAGGAAAATATGGAGTCAATCACAATTCTCCGTTCAAAGGCGGGCATATCACGCGAAGTTTTGGCAAACCTGAGAAAAATGTTCACGCACTTCAGCTTGAAATGGCAAAAACGAATTATATGGAAGATGATGAGTTGACTTTTAGTGAAGCAAGGGCGAATGAAATCCGAAGCATTTTGCGTTCAACTTTTGAAAGTTTAATTGAACAATTAAAGCAGTAACAAAAAAATTGGATTGGTCATTGATCAAACCAATCCAAAATCTAAAATCCAAAATCATCTTACGGTTTTTTGAATTCGGTTATCTTTTTATCACCTTCACAGGCTTCGATCTCTTTTTTAGCGTTAGTAGCTTTTGTTTCTTCGGCTGGCAATCCAAGTTTTTGGCGAATAAACTTTTCGGCATCCGCTTCAATTAATTCACCGTTGGCAATAAAAGCTTTTTTTACCAATGTATCGCCGTCTTTTTTCAAATTAACCGGTTCAATAAATACATTCCAAGGCGAGCCCCAACGGCGCGTATCGCCGTTTTCTTTGCGGTAATCGTAGTGCGAAGTTTTTTCGCGGGCATCCGAATTCAACGATTCATAAACAACCGGAAACGCGAATTTATAAAAATCTATATGGGTTTTCATTTCTTCCATTGTTCCGTATTCGCCAACGGCAATCACGTCTAAGCCTGCCGATTTATATTTGTCATACATTTTTTGGACAAATGGAAGTTCATGTTTCCAATTGTGACACCACGGCGCAAAATAAACGACCAATGTCAATTTTTTATCCTTAGCAAAAGCAAAATCCCGCAAATTGATCTCTTTACCGTTACTGACTGTCTTGTAAGTCCAATTTTTATAATTGAATTCTTTTTCCTGCAGCGGTGCTTGTTCATTCTGCGCCGAAGCGAAAACAAAACTTAAAAGTATAATTGCTAAAACCGAAAAGACTTTCATTTTGGATAACCCTCTCACTCTAAAAGACTAAACTTTCAGATGCGGAAAGACAAGTAAATTTTGCTTATCTTTTTCATTAAGTTATAATTCATTTCAGGAGAATTTCAACCAAAAATGAGTAATCAAGCAACAGTATCCGACATTTTTCGTCGTGCATTGGAAATCAGACAACAAAATCAA
>DAORIL010000570.1:0-4551 GCA_035438525.1 Pyrinomonadaceae bacterium | reverse complement strand
CCAATTCACCATCACGCCGTTTGCGTTCGATGACTAAACCGACCGTATTTGCACCGCGAATCGGGTTGTGTGGAACGCGCGGAGGAAGCAGGAAAATTTCACCTTCGCGGATTGGAACATCAACGGCTTTACCATCTTCCTGAATTTTAACGGTAATATTGCCTTCGAGCTGATAAAAGAATTCTTCGCCTTCGTCAAAGTGATAATCTTTGCGCGAATTTGGTCCACCGACGACCATCACAATAAATTCGGCGTCCTGGTAAACGCATTGGTTTCCAACGGGCGGTTTTAATAAATGACGATGTTCGTCAATCCATTTTTTGAAATTAAAAGGTCTTTGGATAGGCATATTTCTATTTTGGATTTGGGATTGGCGACTTTGGATTTGCCAATTTATTTATAACTCTTTCAATTTACTTCGAGCTTTTTATTAACTCTAAAGCGTTTTCAATCGGACGCGCTAACACTGCTTTTTCGCCAACTTCGACAATCGGGCGTTGCAAGATGCTTGGATTGGCAACGATTAAATCAATTAATTTGTTTTCGTCCGTGACTTCGGAAAATTTTAACTCTTTATAAACAGGTTCCGCTTTTCGTAAAACATCAAACGGTGAAAGATTCGCTTTTTTGAGCAATCTGCGTAATTTTTCGGCGGTCAAAGGCTCGATAAAATAATTGACTTTTCGATAATCGATGCCGTTTTCTTCAAACAGTTTGTTCAATTTTCGACAAGTGGTGCAAGTTGGTTTTTCGTAAACTGTGATTTTCTTTGACATGATTTATTTTGGTTTACCTGCGAAAGAACGCGGAAAATACGAAAATTCTGCAATGATTGAGTTTGAAAGTCTATTTTTGTTAAACGCCATGTTATTTAGTATCAAAATAGCTACAACTGTCTATACCTTGTGATTGCAAATGTAAAACTAACCTATTTTTCGATAATTTGCTCAATTTACCTTTTATTATACGAATCTGAGCGTTAGCAGTGCAAAAATGATACGGATATAAGTTTCCGATTAAACGATATTGTCCTTTAGGAATTTTGTGGAACTTAAAATGTCCATTTTTATCAGCTATTGTTTGGGCAACAAAACTATGTCCTTTTTCAGTAAATATTGTTATGCAAACATCGGCAAGAAGGTTTCCATTAGAATCAACTGCTTTTCCTTCTATTTTATTGGATAAGACTATTTTATAATCAATCTGATTATGATTTTCATAAATGATTTTACCATAATTTTCATAGATGACTTTTCTGGAACAAGGCTTATTAATCTGTTGGGCAACAAGTAGCACAGGAAAAAATATAATGATTGAAATTATGCAAAAAAATCTAAACATCTTACAAACTTACGCTATTTCGACTTTAACAAAGTTGTCGAACTCCAAATCGAACTAGATCATATCACCCAAACGCGTTTCGATTAAATTCTGCGATTCTTCCCAGGTAAAAACTCTCGATTTTGTCACAAATCTTACACCCATCGGAATTTCGAGCGAAAACGATGCGCCACGTCCGGGTGTCACATCAATGGTTAGTTCTGTATGCTGCCAAAATTCAAACTGATCTTTTGCCATATAAAAATCGCAACCGTCAATTTCACCGAGCCAAACATCCGAGGATCCAACCAAAAAATCACCATCGGCATAACACATCGGCGAAGAACCATCGCAGCAACCGCCCGATTGATGAAACATCAATTTACCGTTTTTCTCGCGCAATTGAGCGATAACTTTTTTGGCTTCATCGGTGACTTTTACTCTTGGGATATTTTTCATAGCAGTTAGAATCTGATTTTAACTTAATCCCCGATAAAACAGAATGCAAGTTTTTTAGATTCAAAACAGCTTGGTTTGAAAAAAAATAGATTAGGTGAGATTTTTGAAAATTAGAAATTTTATGATTGTGCTGATGCCGCCTTCAATCGGTCGCTTAATTTTTGCATTATTTTTTCCGCTGTTTCGGCATCGCCTCTGTGCGAATTAATCCCACTGCTAACACGTTGACCGTTTTTAAGTTGTAAATCTATTTGAGACACAGTTTTACCCAAATAGTTACCCGCCCCAAGGCAAAAACTTTGGATTTCGTCCAACGAATATTTCTGATTCTGAGAGCCGACAATCGTCATTGTTCGTTCTTTGGAATCCATAGTAAGTTCTTTACGATTGCGTCGCCAATCAAAATAAACCAAGATTGCCGGAACGAGAGTAACTGCTAAATATCCGCCTCCCGATGGTGTGCGGCTCATTCCCCCGGCTCGCGGTTGAGCTTCTGCTGCCGCGAAAACTCCTATCAATATGATGAAAAATGACATGGCGAAAAAAATTGTTCCGACGTAACTTTTGACCATTCCGACCACTATTTTATTTTCAGTTTCCTGCCTGATTTCCATTTTTGAAATCCTTTTTTTAAGTTAATTATTTTTTGTAGAACATTGAATAGACGTTTAAAATGAAGGAAATTTGCCTTATTTGTGCTGTAAAAGTAGATGGGATAGAAAATCTTAAAGCACTTTCAAAATAAACGTATCAACCCATTTGTCTTTAATCTCGGCATATTCGGATTTGTTGGTTGTCGTTTTGGCTAATTGCAGTTTGTAATCGTTGTATTCTTTTGCCAATTTAGCGTTTTGGCTTAGAACATCACGAAATTTCAATTTTGAATTCCAATCCGCATTAGCTTCCGTGTAAATATGCACTTGGCAATAACGGATATTATCTTTGTCTAAAACGGCGTAATAATGACCGTTTTCTTCATCAAATTGACCACGATAATCATAACCTAAACCTTTAAGTCCATTGACAACAGTCTCAAGACCTTTTTTACCGCAGAGAATCGCCAGATCCAAAATCGGTTTGGCATAAATATTTGGAATAGAAGTGCTTCCGATATGTTCGATGCGAATGGTGGAATCTTGGACAGCGGAAAAAATGCGTTCCTTTTCCGTCTTAAAATCTTCTTTCCACATCGGATTATGAGTTAGGAGTTGGAGTTTCTTTTTATTCATTCCGAACATAGCTTTTATTTTGTATTAACTTTCATAATAAATGGCTTATCCATGTTTCAGAAAACACAAATAAGCCGACTAAAATTTTACAGAATCTTAAAAGTTATCCGAACTTAACTTATCAGAATATCAAGCCCAAACATTCCAACTGCCGGAGTGCACATTAAGGTAGCAAGTCCAAGTGGGGCTCCGGTGCAACCCGTGCCTGCCATAAACGTTGTAACCGGATAATCTCCTGCACAGTTTGCCCCGCCGCAAATTGGCGAACCGGCTGGAAAACATTGACTTGATGCCGGACAAATAAAATCACTTTGTGCCGCAACAGCAGGTGGGGCTACGATAGATGAAATAAGCGGTAATGCAATCAGAGAAGTCAAACCGACTTTTTTAATAACTTCTCGACGCGGTATGTTGGCAAATTTATTGTTTAATTGCTGATGCTTTTCGAGTAAATTTTCCTTTTCCAGTTCTAATAATGCTAACCAGACTAAATCTTCATCTACTGATGTATTTAGTTTTTTACTCATTAAATTACTGATTTCAGTAACCGTTCTGTTTCCGTCACTTAGTTGGTAAACCAGAGCTGATATTTGATTCAAACAAAAAGCCTTATTGATGTTTAAATCAAAAAGCAGAACCTCTGTTTCAGTCTCCTGGACAACTATATTTGTCCGACGGCTTTTAGGGACAGTTATCATTTATATTTTCTTTAATTTTCCTTTTTTGAATTAGATAAAGCCTGTAGATAATACCTAAACTAAAACAAAATCTCTTTTGTCAGAAAGGTAAAAATATTATTAAATTTAAATTATTATTTTATTTTTTTATTAAAAAGACAAGTCCTAATTTCATTGTTTAGTGTTAAATAGCAGAAATAATCAGTATCTTTTTCGCCTGAAAATCATCTTTCCACGAAATGTCGTGGGGCATCAGTTGAAGTTTTTTTTATCCATTCCGAACATAACGAGAAATTTATCTTTTGGGTAGCACTAAATCAATATTGAATTCCGTTGAGTCCAAACTTCTTTTGGCATCAACAAATTTAGGTTGTTTTGGTCCAAGTAAATCGTAACAGTCACAGCCTAAACCGCCATAATCACAAGGAATCTCTTTAGCTATTATCTTGTAACGTCCTTCACCCACGAGAATTTTATAATTGCCATCTATATCAGGATAAGTGGCAAAAATACATTTTTTACAGTCTTCACGTTGAAATACCAACATTTGTGTAGTTGCTGGAGTTTTTCCTAATGTTGGATGATTTAAGTAAAAGGCTTTACCTTTTATTAGAATTATCCGTCCATCATAAACTTCACTATCAGGACAGTCATTTTTCTGGGCGTAAGTGACAATTCCAATTGATGCCAAAGTTGCAAAAATTATTGAAAGGAAAATGATAAAAATTTTTGTTTTCATAAGAAATTGTTGTATTTATATGACACATTTTGAAGTGGAATAGTTGCTCAAACTAAAGTAGGGTATCGTGAAATTACCTCACTTTACCCTACTTTTTTAATATTTATTGAAGTTCAAGGAATAATTT
>DAORIL010000569.1:0-4552 GCA_035438525.1 Pyrinomonadaceae bacterium | reverse complement strand
TCAAATTTTTTACCTTCCTGCCGGTCGAGGATAAACTACCGGACTTTTATTACCATCTTTATCAACGGCGCGAACTCCGAAAAAGTAATTATCTTTCGACATTTCTTTGGCGGTATAGGTCGTAACATTTCCAACATTGACGGAGTTTGTCCATTCTGCGGCGGTTGTGTCACGCCAAACCACTTCGTAATTGGCAATATCGCTGTCTGTGTTGGCATCCCATTTCAAATCAGTATCGTTAGTCAAACGTGCTGTGACAATCGCCACATTTTTTGGCTTCGCGGGTGCGAGGGCAAGACTGGCGAGGCTGATCATATTGACACGAGCAACATTGGCAACATATTCAAAATCAACAAATTCGGGCAAATCTCCGTATTCAATACCATTTTCGGTGCGGATGTTTTGATGTTGCCGTGTGTAATCTTCGTTTGGTTCGGTAATACGAACTGCCGTGAAACCGCGCTCAACAAACGGGATATGGTCGCCGCCGCGTCCATAACGATCACGCCGATAAATCATCCAAACACTGAAAGTTTGCAAATATTTATCCGATTGTTCCTTGATGTAGCGGGCAAGCTGACGCGACGCGGAATCGTTTTCACCGCCAACACTTCTTCGGGTATTTGCTTGCTGTTCGGTTTCATTTGAGGGAACACCTTCTGAAAAAACACGAACTTTATTGCGATCCGGTGATTTTTTGAACTTCATTGCACCACCGACAATATCATTGGTGAACATTGCTTCAATATCCATTTTGTTGATTTTGGCTTGTTCAGCAAAATATGCCGCGCCTAAAAGACCTTGTTCTTCGCCCGGAACAGTCATAAATACGATGGTGGCATCGAACTTTCGTTTTGACATTACCCGCGCAATTTCCAAAACAGTTGCTGTTCCCGAAGCATCATCGTTTGCACCCGGCGCATCGCATTTAGCATCTGTCGGCGAATTACACATTGAATCGTAATGTCCTGAAACTACATAAACTCTTTCGGGATTGGTCGTGCCTTTAAGTGTGGCAACAACATTAGTTAAAGTAATCGGTTCGGGAATCCGATTCGCTTTCGGCTGCACAAATGATTGCTTTTCGACCTGTAAACAGTTGCCGCAATCCGCCGAAATTTTGTTCATTTCTGCAAAGAGCCAATCACGCGCTGCGCCAACGCCGCGAGTCGGATTATCTTGCTCGGAAAGCGTGTTGCGCGTGCCAAACGAAACGAGTTTTCGAATTGTCGTTTCAATATTTTTAGCCGAAATTTCTTTCAGCATTTTGTTAATTTCAGGATTTAATGTTTCTTTCTTGGTCTTTTGGGCAAAAATATTCACCGCCAAGACGCAGAGACACAAAGACAGGCAAAGAAAAAGTTTGATTTTCATAATTTTGAATTAGCGAAAAGAAATTTGAGGATAGATTAACACAGATTTCACTTAATTCAACTACATTGAAATACAGTTTTTATTGGTAAATTAGCACAATCGTAACAAATAAAAATATAAACTGAGCCACAATCACCAATAACTAATCCCGGAGCTTTATGATTTGGATAATCTTCAAAAATATCGCTTCCAATCGTTAAAAGATGCTCCATTTCTTTATTACAATTACAGATAGGAGTTTCGGGATCTTGAATCCAGTTAGGATGTCCGCCGACTTTTATTCCTTCATGGGGTGATAGATTTTTCCAATAAAACTCTCTTTTTTCATTGGTCAATAAATCTTTTTCTTCTGAACTTAAAGCCCAAAAATTTGGATATTCTTCTACCTCTTGTAAAATAACAGCAGAAGGTTTAGGAATAAGTTCGCATTCGGGATTACTAGCTTTTGGAATTATTTTAAGCTGATTTTCAATTTCATTTTCGTTTCGCCAAACAATTTTACAAACGGGTGAATAAGTTTCTTTGTGGTATCGCGGGCACCAAAAAAGTTGAAAAATATTTGTGTTATGTGGGAAACGCATTAGTGGAATATCTTCGGCACGAATTTGTAGAATTGGAACGAAAGCGTCATTGTGTTTTGAATGTCCTACTTCACAAATTTGGAGTTTATAATATCCAAAATTCCAATCTCCTGTTTGTGATTCAGAGTCTGTCGGATAATCCTTAAAGTAATCTTCCATTAAAGAATCCTCAATGACATCACAACAAAACCAATTTTCATTTTCCGACCACAGAAATAAACCGCCAATTTTAGTTGCATTTACGGCAGGCTCATCACCCTGTTGAGGTAAGACTCTGATAGAGTTTTTTGTTTTTTCTTTGAGTGAAGGAATTAGTTCGAGAATTTCTTTTTCCATCAACTACCTCTCCAAAAAATCAAAAGCCAACAACCGATTCCCATCTGCCCAATAAAGTAAACCATTCACTTCATCAGTAATAAATCGCGCATCGGGTTCAGAAACCAAAATAAATCTGCCGTCTTGTCCGCTGTGAACATTGACTCCGACCAAGCCTTTTTTGTTAAAAGGTTTATCTAAATCGGTGTAAAAATACATATAATTTCCCTGTAATTCGGCAAGCTGTTTGCGTTTGAGGAGAAAATCGGAAAGTTTATCAAGCTGTCGGGTCGGGTCTAAACGGTCAAATAATCGTTCCTGCACATCCGCCCGCGAAGGTGTCACACGGCTCACTAAATTTGGACGATCAATTTGTAAACCGTTAAAATTCCTTGCCCGCGAAGCAACACCGTAAAGCCGTATTTGACTGGAAACATAGCTTTTAGCCGAATTTGTCGCGAGACTGGTTAAATCTAATGAGCCGAAACGATTTTGCAATAGATTTGAACGGAGCGAAAGTGTGGAACGCAAACTCAACGCACCACGCCCAAAACTATAAATTGAACTTGCCAAACCGCCGTAACGAAAATAAAGCGCAGTTGCCCGAAGCGCAATTGCTCCGACAATCCGGAAAATTCCGCGACCCGGAGCGTTGTGTTTGACCGACCAAACTTTTTGGAATCTGGAATTTGAAATTTGAAAAGCTGAAAGCGTATCTTTTCCACCAACTACGAGTTGTCCTGCTTCGTTTTGGATAATGAATTGCGCTTTTTCAACTTTGTGTTCATTTTTGTTCAGCCGTTTGCCGTTTCGGGCATCAATCTGCATTAAATCATCTTTATCGGCAATAAAAATCGTGTTGGCATCGGTAAAAACAAAGTTGGTTAAACCTTTGTCCGCACCTTTGAATCGCCAGAGAGTTTTACCTTTTTTCGTCTCAATCGCCGAAATTCCAAACGAACCTTTTTCTTCAATTTCGCCGTTTTTGATATTTGTAAATTGTCCGCCTGTCCGCACATACAGCACATTATCGAGCAAAAACATTTCCGGCGTAACGCCTAAATCATCAGCTTTCCAGACGGTCTTTCCACTGCGGCGGTCGATTGCGCGAACCCGCCCGCGTCCTGAAAGATAAATATTTTGGTCATCAAAAATAGGATCGGCTTCGGTCAAAGCTAAATTGTTTTCATTGACTTTGAATTTTTCACGTTCGATTTCTTTACCGGTTCGCGCATCAAAAATAGTTGCACCTTCGTAAAAAACGAAAAGCCGTCCATCCAACATCAACGGCGGACGATAATTGTCGAGCGTGAACGCAACATCTTTGTTTTCAGCAAATTCGGTCGGCATCATTTCGACTTCAGAATCAATTTCTTTTTTCCAAAGTTCTTTACCATTTGAAAGCGAAAAAACGTGAATCTGAGGCTTTCGTTTCAATTGTTCACCCGATTTTTCTTTAGCTTTTTTGACCAAAACTACACACAACAAATCATTATTCGGCTCAACGGCGAGATGCATCACATCACCTTTAACTTTATCGCTGCGCCAAATCGAATCGCCGGAAAGCAAATCAATCGCTTCAAGTCGAGATTTTTCACCTTCGTCCAGTGAAAGCAAAACTAAATCAGTGTTTGGAACGGTGGAAATCGAGGTTTCGTCCAAACCTTTGTGTTTTCTGCGCCAAACAATTTCGCCCGTTTGTCCGTCAACCGCATACAGTGAATTATCCGTTCCGACCAGTAAAACGCCGAAATCTGTGGTTTGATAAAACTGAACTTTGGAATCAAGTTTGGATTGCCAAATGGGTTGCGCGTGGGAAATTGCGACGAAAAGTAAAATTGCACTGAAAAGAAATAACGCTTTCATATTTATTGAAATAGAAGCAAATCGGGCTATTCGAGTTGTCTGAGGAATTACTTTTTAATTGCTTCGTGAATCAATTTTAACCACTCAAGACGCTTCATTTCGTTGGCTGAAAATAATAAATTTGTGACAATTTGGTTGGAAATATTCGGCAAACAGACACTTTTATGGATTTCTTTGTATTTTCGATTTTGTAAACTATAAAACGTAACTTTTTCTCCATCAAATCGCCATACTTCTTCGATTCCAATATCAGAAAAAATTGAGAATTTCGGTAATGAGCCGTGTGTAATGTCAATTTCAACAACGAGTTCAGGGGCAGGATCAGTGGTTAAATCAATCTCCTTTTTGGCTCTTACAACGTCTGCATTTTTGAAATAAAAAGTTGCATCACCTTCAAACCCTTTTTTCTTCGATTT
>DAORIL010000568.1:0-4562 GCA_035438525.1 Pyrinomonadaceae bacterium | reverse complement strand
GAACAAACAAAATCAGGCGTATTTAAACATTTGTCGAAAATCCTTTTTGGAATAGTGTTATTAATTTTAATAGATCACACAGCTTTTGCCCAAAAAACGATTAATTTGCAACCCGGAATGACCATTAGCAGTTCATTAACCGTTAAAAAAGCTAAATATCGTTTTTCTTCTGATTCGGATGATGGGAAACAGGGTGTTATTAAAATCAGTGGTGATAATTTAACGATTGATTTTAACGGTGCAGAATTAATTGGAACGCCTGAAAATACACCTCCTGATCAACGAAAAGGAACGGCAATCCAAATTCTCAACGGTCATAACATTACCATCAAAAATTTAAAGGTCCGGGGTTACAAAATCGGTTTGATCGCCCGAAATATTCAGGGTTTGCGGATCCTTGACAGTGATTTTAGTTATAACTGGAAACAACATTTAAAAAGCACTCTCGAAAGTGAAGACTTGGATGATTGGATGAGTTATCACCAAAACGAAAAAGATGAATGGCTCCGATATGGGGCAGGAATTTATTTGCGAGGTTGTAATGATTTTGAAGTAAGAAATGTCACCATCGAAGGCGGACAGAACGGATTGATGTTGATGGAATCGAACAAAGGCAAAATTTGGAATAATAATTTTTCGTTTCTTTCAAGTATTGGTTTGGGAATGTATCGTTCGAGCGAAAACAAGGTGATGCACAACAATATTGACTGGTGCGTGCGCGGTTACAGTCACGGCGTTTACAATCGCGGACAGGATTCGGCGGGAATTCTCATCTACGAACAAAGCAACAAAAATGTCTTTGCCTATAATTATGTTACACATGGCGGCGACGGTTTTTTCCTCTGGGCAGGGCAAACCACGATGGACACAGGCAAAGGCGGTGCAAATGACAATCTAATTTACGGAAATGATTTTAGTCATGCTCCCACAAATGGTATCGAAACAACTTTTAGCCGCAATGATTTTGTCAATAATTTAGTGTTGGAATGTTGGCACGGGGTTTGGGGTGGCTACAGTTTTAACAGCAAATTTAAAGAAAATCGTTTCGGATTGAACGCTCAGGCAATCGCCATCGAACATGGTCAAGATAATGAAATTTCCAATAACAAGTTTTACCGAAATAATGAGGGAATTGTCCTCTGGGCAAATAAAACTCAAGACCCAAATTGGGGCTATGCGAAACTGAGGGATACCAAAAGCCGAGATTATTTGATTACAGAAAATCAATTTGATAATACTTTACTGCAAGTTCTAAGTTTCAGACTTTCAAATAATATCGAACTCAATGGTAATTCATTTAACCGCAATACAAAAGTTTTCAATTTCGGCGAGGATGTTAAAAATTTAAGTTTAAGAAACAATAAATTTATCGGATTAGAGGAAAAAATTCCCGCAGAATTTTCAAATGTGGATTCAAACTGGACAAATCAAAAAAGCGAACCGAATTTTGCTTCTTCAATAGATACTCGGGGAACGATTTTGGAAAGAAAATCCGAAGATTATCTCAAGCGTTTTGAAACTGATTGGAGTTTTATAAATAGGGCAGAATTTAAATATGCTCCGTCCCCTTTGGTTGGCGGCAAAAATCCTTTTTTGAAAAAAGGTCAGTTGCGTGGCAGACGATATATTTATGTTGATGAATGGGGGCCTTATGATTTCAAATCGCCGATTCTGATTCCACGTCGAAAATTAGATGATTCTTCATCTAATCCGACTTCATTTTTGACCGAAAAGACGCAGCATTTTGAGATTCTTGGACCGAAAGGAACTTGGAAAATCGCCAAAATGCGTGGTGCTGAATGGGTTTCTGCCAAGTCCGGTTCAGTGCCGGGGTCAATTGACGTGCGGCTTTCGGATGGTAAAATGATTGATTTTCTGCTCGAACTAGAATATCGGGGCGGGGTTGTTGTTTCGCCTTTTGGTGTTCAATTTGCCAAAGGAACTCCTTACAATTTCAGCTATTCCAAACTTTTTATCCCGATTGATTGGAATGTGAAATGGTTTCAATGGAATGAAACAAACGATCCGCGCACCAAAGAAAAGGAATTTCAAAAACTTCTTCAAAGTGTTCCGCTCAAAACCGAACAAACTAATCGGCTGAATTACAGTTGGTCCGGAAGTTTTGGAAAAGATTTACCGCGAGATAAATTTGCCACTTTAGCAGAAGGCACTTTTGAGGTTCCAACGGGGAGTTATGAACTAAATGTAACAACCGATGATGGTGCCAGAGTTTGGATTGACGATAAATTAATAATCAAGGACGCCTGGAAATATCAGGGACCAACCACTTACACTGCGGGATTAAAACTTGGCGGAAAGCATCGAATCAAAGTGGAACATTTTGAGATTGATGGATTTGCTACCCTAAAGGTTGATCTGAAACCAATTTAATACTTTTGAAAGTGTAGGAAAATTTGATTAACTTTCGTGGTTTTGAATGTCAAAAGCATTGCGGATTCCATCTGCAACCAAAAACCAGGCGAGCATGGTTAACGCTAAAATTACAGCAGGAAAAACTGTTAAATGCCAGGCCGTCCGAATGTAGGAATCATACATCCCAATCATTTGCCCCCATGAAGATTGAGGGGCGGGAATTCCTAAACCAAGAAAACTTAAACCCGCTTCGGCAAACATTGCATTTGGGATACCAATAGCAGCAGCAACAATAACTTGGGAGATTATATTTCTCCAGATGTGTTTTTTTAGAATATAAAAATTGTTTGCACCCATGGCTCGCGAAGCCCGAATATAATCCATTTGTTTTATAGATAAGACCTGCCCGCGAACCAACCTTGCCACACCGATCCAGCCTGTCAAAGTCATTGCCAAAATTAAATTAAAAAAACCTGCTCCAAGCGCAACCATCAAAAGAATATAAAAAAGAAGAGTAGGCAAAGATGAAAGAACATCTATTACCCGCATCACCAAATAATCGAACCAACCACCTTTTAGACCGGCAATAGCACCGATCGGAACGCCGATAAAGGCAATTGCCAATTGACTTAAAATGCCGACACTGATCGATATTCTTGAGCCGTAAATTAAACGCGACAAAACATCACGTCCAAGATCGTCTGTTCCAAGCCAATGAAAACGATTCGGCGGTTCCCATGTTGCCAGAAAATCGCCTTTAAATGGATTAAAAGGTGCAATTTGTGAGGCGAAAACCGCAATGATTATTTGAAAAACGATGAAGCAAAGTGCAATTACAGCAATTTTACTTTTGGCAAAGCGCCTCCAAAAACGCAACAATTTATTTGTTTTGGGTTTGGTTTTAATATTCTCTTTTTGTGTAGAATATGCTGTCATTTCAAGATATATTTCCGGCAAATTGTTTTAAGGTATTGGAAAGAAAGGGGGAATTTGATTTCATTCCAATTACTAATACCTCTAACGGTTTTACTTTAAGAGAACTTATTCGGGCGAAACATGCTTACTTTTCTTTCACCAAATTTATCCTTGGATCGACCCAGGCATAAAGCAAATCCGTCAGCAAATAAGCGAGGCTGATAATCAACGTCCAAATCATTGTTGTTGCCATAATCATCGGGTAATCACGGGTGCTGATGGCAGTGACAAAATAAAATCCGATTCCCGGAATGCGAAAAATACTCTCGACAAAAAATGAACCAACAATCAGACCCGCTGCCAACGGTCCGCCAACTGTCAGGATGGGAATCAACGCATTTTTGAAAACATGAACAAACAAAATTCGCAGTTTGCTCAGACCTTTTGCCCGAGCTGTGCGGACATAATTTGCCTTCATTGCGTCTTGCATACTCGCCCTAGTATGTCTTTGTAAAACCAAAATCGGTGCCAGGGAATTTGCCAAGGTTGGCATGATCCAATGCCAAGGGGTGCGCCAACCGCCTGTTGGAAGCCAGCCAAGCCAAACGCTAAATATGACTTGTAAAAGGATTGCGAAAACAAAACTTGGAACGACCAAACACAAAATTGAAACGCTAGTCCCAAAATAATCGAAAATAGAATTTGGTTTGACTGCCGCCAGAATTCCTAAACCAACTCCAACGAAAACTGAAAAAAACAAGGTCAAAACACCTAATTCCAATGAATAAATCCATTGCTGACGGAAAATACTGGTCACAGTCCTACTCGGAAAAGTCATTGAATAACCAAAATCAAGGGATGCAGCGTTTTTAACAAAAAGTAGATATTGTTTCCAAACTGGTTCATTTAAACCGTATTTTTCATTGAGTTGTTGTTTAATTACTTCAGGGATCATTTGTTGTTTTTCGAGTGCGCGCGCATCAAACGGTCCGCCGGGAACATTGTGCATTAAGGCAAATGTCATCACGGACACAAGAAATAGCACACCGAAAAGTCCAATTATTCTGGTTAAAATATAACGAAGCATTTTTATTTTAATTCTCAAAATGACAGGCGACTTGATGATTCACCTCAGTTGCTTTCAATTCTGGCTTAACTTTTTCACAGATCTCCTGAGCCATTGAACACCGATTCCGAAAAACACAACCAGTTAATCTTTCATTGATCTCAATCGGTTCATCCGGCGCCTGGATTTGGACGGGGATGCATCCAGC
>DAORIL010000567.1:0-4578 GCA_035438525.1 Pyrinomonadaceae bacterium | reverse complement strand
AGATTAAACAAGTTCTTTGACTACTGACGCGCTTATAGTTTGAATTCACGCTGGTTTGTTTTTGTAATAAATTTCTTAATCCCAATTATTCACCGCTTATTTATTGGGAAAAATCGAATTAAATTATTTGCCTGAACAATCTAATATTTCGGTTTCATTTCTTCAATTCGCCGATCCATATCGCGGAAAAATCCGGTCACAACCGTGGACATCATCCGCAAATGAGCGGATGATGTGGCGGCTTTTTCGTTAATCGTTGCCGCTTCCATACGACCTTCAAAATTCAGTTGATTGGCTTGTTTTTCCATTCCGGCGGACGTATTGATGCCGGAGATTTGAATGCCCGCGCCCTGTTTGGCGGAACCGGCGGCAATATTAGTTCCGGCGTTGACCGCACCAATGGTTTCCGCTGCTTGTCGGTTAAAGGCTGAATTCATTTCATTTTGATAAGTTTGCGAAGCATCAATTTTTTGCTCGGTAACGTATTGGGTATTTTGGTTTTGCAGTTGATAAGTATCAGTAGTTGTCCGATTCATAGTCCCGGTTGATTGCTGCAAAATATGCTGGTCTTTCATATAGTCATAAAATTCAACACCTTTTCTGATCGGGATGTTTCCGCCGCCCGGAATGGCTTCATATTTGAGCATTCCAAAAGCCTGGTTCGTCCCTTGACTGCGAAGTGCGTTTTCTTTGATACCATCAAGAGAGCGAATATTTTGCATTCCGGTATTTTCAGCTTTCATCGTGGCAATTTCACGGGTTGTTGATGCCTGACTGCTCAAAATTCCGAAATTCCTGTTAGCGTTGGCAATCATCGTTTGCGTCACCTGATTTGCTCTGATTTGTCCGAGGCTGCTCACCAGTCCGCCCTCAACTCCGGCAACCGATGAAACACGCCGGGCTTCAGTTGAAAGATTCGAGGCTTCCAGTCCTTTTTTCGCGCTCGCTTGTTCGGCGTTATAAATTCCTTGAATTTGCGTATTTTCCGCTTGGCGATTGATGGCGGCTCCGGCAACGAGTCCGTAAGTTTCGAGTGCCGTCCCGACGGTTGAAAGCATCCAGCCCATCGAAATCTGCGACACGCCTTCAAAAACCTGACCGCGCAAAACTCTGTAACTAAGCCAAGGCACGAGAATATAGCACAGACACGAAACGAAAAATAAAAGCGTTACAATCAGCGCACTACTCGCCGGATCATAGTTTCCATTCGTGATTATTTGCGCCGTATTCGGGTCGAGCGTGAAAACCGTTTCGCCGTTGTAGATCGAAAGCCCGATTAGTCCGATTCCGTAAGCGACGTAGAGCGTGATTTCCTTAACAATAGGAAAAGCCAAAGAAAACGTCGCTACGCCCCAACAAAAGGGATAAAAAATCTGGTTGGCAAATTTTTCGTCGAAGCCGAAGGCGGAAAGAACCGGCGCGGCTAGTTTTAGTCCGATTAAAATAAACAGTCCGGCGATTCCCAAAAACAATCCGCCGAATTTGATGATGTTTTGCGAGACGACCATCAAAGTAAAAAGTCTGGTCATATCCCAACCCAGGATGTTCATTTCGGAAGTTACGTCTTTCACCGATGATTCTTTGTCAAAAATAATGCCGATAAGCCCCGG
Organism: Pyrinomonadaceae bacterium; assembly: GCA_035438525.1. Classification (GTDB taxonomy): domain Bacteria; phylum Acidobacteriota; class Blastocatellia; order Pyrinomonadales; family Pyrinomonadaceae; genus JAIBCC01. Next base: position 2,968 of record DAORIL010000567.1, on the reverse strand, counting down.
TTCGCCGTTCGGAAGTCTTTCGGCAAGCAGGGCATTCGGGTCTTCGACGGCGAAATTGGTCTTGACGTATTTCTTCATTTTCTCGTCAAATTCGGCAACGAGTTCGCGGTTAAAACTTTTGATTGGTCGTGCAATGAAATTTCCGGTAACTGTCAGCATATCAATGATAAACGGACTCGCACCGATGATGACCATAAAAACTATGCTGCGAATGCCCCAGCGTGTCAGTTGTTCGGGACTGATGCCTTTGTTGTCTGAAAATCTTCGCAAAAACCCGATACCTAAAATAAAGCTCGCAATAATCCAGGCAAAGAAAATCAGCACAGGCATCGCCGGTTTGATGATCACATCGAGCAGGGATTTAAAGAGCCATTCCTGCCCGGTTTTCATCATATTCTGGATTTGGACGCTAAAACTCGGTGCAACGGGCTTTGGCGTAGTTGTCGGCGTGGGCGAAGTTTGCGGTGTCGGAGTGGTCGTCGTGTAATTTGCCTCAAACTGCTGCAAAATAGGGACGGGACTGCCATCAAGCGGCGGCATAAACGGAGAATCGTAGTTGATGGTCATAATAATATCGTTGGCTGTTACGGGAACGCCGTTTATCGTGCCGATTACCGTTTGCCCTTCGACACGCGGCGGTTTGACTTGTCTTCTTTGAGCGAAGGTTTGGCTCGCATCAAGTAAAACGCACGTCATCAGAATAAAAATAACCGCCATTTGAGTGAAAAATTTTCTATTAAAAAATCGCATAGTTCTACATTCTCCGTTTTGCTTTTTCGTGTCAGTTATCAGGGAAGCTGATTATCGTAAATTTCCTGCCGCCAAACATCGTATTTTTCAAGCTCGGTCATAAATTCGTCGCTTGCTCTGGTAATGCCGGTCATCATTTCATTTGTCTGCCGGATCTCTTTGCCGAACTCGGTCATTTGCTCGATTTTCAAGCCGTAATTCACGAATTTTTCCTGAATTTTGGCTTCGAGTTCGCGCAGTTGTCCTTCAACTGTCGTAATGCGTAAATTTATTGCCAACATTTGGTCAATCAAAGACTGAACGCCGTCCTGATTTGCTGGATTGCTTGTATCAATCGCCCGAATCTTTTCGGCAATTTTCTCGCGTTCTTCATAAAGTTTGGCTAGATCGAGCAAAACCATTTCGCGGTCGTAAAGCATTCGCTCCAATTCGGAATCGAGTTTGGCGAGCCGTTCGAGATTTTTAAGTTCCGCGTCTGCCCGCCGTCCGATGGAATGACGCAAAAAATCGTCTAAATCCCGCTTATTCTGATCCATATCGAAAATTCCGTTTCTCAAGCGGCGCGAAATATTGACGATTGATTGAATCTGGCTGGTGATGGTGTTTTCAATTCGCCGTTTTAGCTCATAAGTGCCGCGAATCAGTTTTCCAAGTTGTGCGTAAGTCGTAATAAGCTGTTTATGCCGGGTGATTTGCTCGTCAACTTTGTCCAGAATGCCGCGCAAATTCGTCACGCTCTCGACCATCTTTTGATATTGCTTGACGGCGTTTTCATACATCGTGATATATTGATTGACCGTTTCCATCCAGCGCGTCGCTTCTTCGATTTTTTTCGAGAGCTGCAAAGCGTATTGCGACGGATCGAAAACCGTCCACTGCGCCTGCGCGGGTTTGACTTCAAAGGACAGAAACATCGAAGTCAGAATGAGACTCATTAGAATTTGTTTCGGAAAACTTAGGTTTTGCTTGTTCATTGAATTGCTCCTCCTGCGCTGAGTTCCGCCAAATCCGGTTCGGAAAGTCCCGTCAGTCCTACTGCCGTCAGTCCGAGCGGGTATTTTTGGGCAAGATGGCTGACTATTATTGCCAGAGGCAAATCCGGGCGCAAATTTTCGACGAGTCGGCGGGCGTTGGCTTCGTTCGTGTCGTTGGTGTTCGCCCAGAGCATCGTCGGCGAAGCGTGAACTTCCGCCATCTCAATTATTTTGTCGTTACCGCTTCCAACAACCATTACCCATTGCGTATATCTGCCGTATTGATTGTTGATAGCGCGGACAGCGGCGATTGTTTCTTTGGAGAGTTCGCAGTCGTCGGCGAGTCGCTCAAAACCGCCGATTTGTTTGCCGATAATTTTCACGCCGGAGTTTTTGATCAAATCAATGCCCGATATATTCGGGCGTTCGGGCGTGCCAGTAAAATGTTCGTAGGCTTGTGAGAAGAGAATCGTCACCAAGCCTTCTTTTCGACCTGTAACGGATGCTTCCGCCATCAATTCCTGAATCGCCGGAAAATGCTTATTGATTTCGCGCACCTCGTCGCAGATAAATAGAATCGGTGTCTTTTGTCCGCTATCGTTTTCTTCACCGATTTCTTGCATAATCTGTGCGCTGATGCGGAAACCAACCGATTCGCGGATTTTTTCGTCCAAAGTGGCGATGGTCGAAAGTTCAAACACATCGAACATCGAATTCGCGTCATAATCCGGGTGTGTCGGCGCGTTGAGCCATGCATCTTTGCGGTAGATGTTGAGTTTTAAATAAAGTTCGTCGGCTCTTGCTTTCTGTCCGTCTGACCAGTGATAGCTTTTCAGCACATCGAGAAAATGTCCCAACGTCGGTTGAAATTTCGGTCTGCCCATCCCGTTTCTCGCCGCCGCCATTTTATAAACTTCGTCAATGACGGTTGCGGCAATCGCGCTCGTAATGGCATCCGTGCGGGGTGTTTTGCTCAAAATCAAAATGTCGGTCAAAACCATTGCCAGTTGCCGCTTTGAAGGCAATTTTCCGGTTTCAATGCCGGGATAATTCCAGATGTTGATTGGTTTTGGCTCTTGCTCGTTAAATTCGATATGGCGACCGTTAAAAAGCCGACAAATCGGTTTGAACGAATAGCGATAATCCATCACGCGCACTTTGACCTGCCCGCGATGGGCGCGAATGTCGGTGATCAGCATCGTTGCTAAAAAGGATTTTCCTTCGCCGCTCGCGGCTGTCACGAT
>DAORIL010000566.1:0-4587 GCA_035438525.1 Pyrinomonadaceae bacterium | reverse complement strand
AAATTGAAAGCGTGATTGATGCAGTTGATAAGATAAAGAAATCTTGAACGTGGTTGGTTAATGGTTGATTGTTCCATTAACGATTAACGATTAACTTTTAACAATTAACATTTAGGAGATAGAAAGATGAAAAAATTACTTTTATTAACAGTTGTGTTATTCGCCGCTTTTGGTTTAAGTGGTTGCAATTACAACTCATTAACTGCCGGCCAGCAAAATATTAAAGGAAAATGGGCAAATGTTGAAAGTCAACTTCAACGTCGTGCAGATTTAATTCCCAATTTGGTCGAAACAGCAAAGGCAGCCGGGATTCAGGAGCAGGAAGTCTTTGGACAAATTGCAGACGCCCGTTCGAAGCTTTTGGGTGCAGGACAAGTTGCCTCAGCCGAAAACAAAACGCCTGAACAACGTCAGGCAATGATTGATGCTTCAAACAGTTTTGGCGGAACCATTGGCCGATTGTTGAGTTTGCAGGAAAGTTATCCGCAGTTGCGTTCAAACGAAAACTTTTTGAAATTGCAGGATGAACTTTCGTCAACTGAAAATCGTTTGAATGTGGCCCGGATGGATTATAATGATGCTGTTACAACCTATAATACCGAAAGAGCACAATTCCCGGGAGTAATTACGGCTAGTCTTTTTGGATTCAAGGAAGAACCTTTTTTCAAAGCTGAGGAAGGCGCAAAAACTGCTCCTAAGGTTAATACGGACGGGTTGAGGAAGAATACTGCCACTCCTGCTCCGGCAAATAAATAATTGAATCAATATTTCAATTTTCAAGGCTTGTCACTTTTGGCAAGCCTTTTTGATTAAATGATTACCTGATTTTTGGTTTTCAAACTTGAGATGTCAATTAATTTCGAGTTTAATTAATCAAAAGATTTTAGACTGAAAATTTTTAATATATGTATAAATTAGTTTTGATCAGACACGGCGAAAGTGTTTGGAACAAGGAAAATCGTTTTACGGGATTTAAGGATGTTGATCTTTCGGAAAAAGGGCGGACAGAAGCCAAGGCGGCAGGTGAATTGTTGAAAAATGAGGGCTTTACCTTTGATGTGGCATTCACTTCGGTTTTAAAAAGGGCGATTCGCACACTTTGGACGGTTTTGGATGAAATGGATCTGATGTGGATTCCGATCGTTAATTCATGGAAACTAAACGAACGTCATTACGGCGACCTGCAAGGGTTGAACAAATCTGAAATGGCAGAAAAATTTGGTGAAGAACAAGTTCATATTTGGCGTAGAAGTTATGATGTTCCCCCGCCGCCAATGTCCAAAGAAGATGAACGTTATGAAGGAAATTTGCCAAAATACGCCCATATTTCTAATTTTCCGCAAACCGAATGTTTGAAAGATACGGTGGAAAGAGTTGTTCCATATTGGGAAAGTGAAATCGCACCAACAATTAAGGCAGGAAAACGGGTTATCATCGCCGCCCATGGCAATTCTTTACGCGCTTTGGTTAAATTTTTAGACACTATTGCCGATAATGAAATTGTTAAAATGAATATCCCAACCGGAATTCCTTTGGTTTATGAATTGGACGAAAATTTGAAGCCAATCAAAAGTTATTATCTTGGCGATGCCGAAGCAATAAAAGCAGCGCAGGAGGCTGTAGCAAATCAAGGAAAGGCAAAATAGTAAATAAACAAAAAGAAAGAAAAACTGATCTGGATTTTATCCGGTCAGTTTTTTTTGTTTAAAATTTAGAAAAAATTAGATAAGAAACTTTGAAAAATTTGAAACACCCGCTAAACTCCTTATTCAAATGAAAAAAATCATTATTACGATTCTGGTTTTGATACCGATTTTGATTATTGGCGCATTTTGGTTTGCAGGAAGTTCGTTATCTACTCCGATGCCGGTTACAGTCGGGAATTGCCCTAGCGATTTAAATTGTGAAAATATTGAATTTCCGAGCGAATCAGGAGCAACTATTAAAGCTTGGTTCCTCAAAGGTGAAGAAGGGAAAGGGGCAGTAGTTTTAATGCATGGACTCCGTTCAAATCGTCTATCTTTAGTCGATAGGATTCGATTCTTACGAAATTCCGGTTATAGCGTTCTAGCTTTTGATTTTCAGGGAAGCGGCGAAAGCAAAGGTGAAAGTCTGACATTTGGCTATTTGGAAAGCCGGGATGCAACTGCGTCCCTCAAATTTATCAAACAAAAACTTCCAAATGAAAAAGTTGGGGTGGTCGGTATTTCGATGGGCGGAGCCGCCTTTCTTTTGCAAAAAGACCCGCAAAAAGTTGATGCTTTAATTCTCGAAATGGTTTATCCAACTATTCAAAAAGCTATCGAAAATCGTTTAAATTTATGGCTTTTTAATGGAGCGGACCATCTGGCCTTTTTGTTAACCAAACAGCTTCCAATGAGGATTGGAGTTTCGGTTGATGAGCTTCGTCCTTTGGATCATATCAAAAGTGTGAATTGTCCAACTTTTATCATTGCCGGAGAAAATGATCATCACACGAGTTTGGCAGAAAGCAGACAACTATTTGAGACTGCTAATCAACCAAAAGACCTCTGGATAGTTCCACAAGCGGAGCACGGAGATTTACTAAAAAATGCCCCCAAAGATTATGAACAAAAAGTTCTGGAATTTTTTGAAAAAACATTGCGAGGAAAATAAATGAAAGGATTAAAAATATTATTGCTCGGGGCTTTGATTTTTACTTTTTCGAGTGGAATTTTGGCACAAACCAAAAAGAAAAGACCAAGAGTAGTCAAAACAACCACGACGAAAACAACTACCCAAACCACACAAACGGCTTCAAATACAACTTTAACCGACAACGAAATTACTGGCGGTTTGAAAGAAGCACTTTTTAGCGGAGTCAAATTTGCTGTCAATACGCTTGGCAAAGAAAACGGATTTTTAAATGATGTCCGGGTTAAAATTCCGCTCCCAAACTCCTTGCAGAAGATGGAAAAAGCCTTGCGTTTAGCAGGACAAGGCAGAATAGTTGATGATTTTGTTGCCTCGATGAATCATGCTGCTGAAAAAGCCGTTCCCGTTGCGATCGATGTTTTTATGGATTCGATCAAACAAATGACTTTCAACGATGTTCGTAACATTTTGTTTAGTGGGCAAGATGATTCGGCAACCCAATTTTTCCGCCGCACCAGCGAAGACACTTTGCGCGGTAAATTTCGTCCGATTGTTGAACAATTTACCAATCAAGTCGGTGTTACACAAAAATACAAAGATATGACGGCAAAATATGGATTTGTCGGCAAATTATTGGGACAAGATGCTACAGACATCGACGGTTATGTTACTCAAAAAGCTCTCGACGGTTTATTCTTTATGGTTGCCGAAGAAGAAAAGAAAATCCGTAAAGACCCGATTGGAACAGGCTCTAGTATTTTGAAAAAAGTGTTCGGGGCAATCTTTAAGTAAAGAAATTAATATTAGACACCTTTCCAAAGTGACATGTGAAAATAATAAGTTTAACAAAATAAAATTATTAAAAATGACGATCTATCTGTAGACTAAATCGTTAGATATGTGAAAAATTAAAACAAAAATTAGGGTTCTCGAAAATACAAAATAAATTAAGCCGTCATTTTCAATGATTCCCGGATTAATTTAGTTGTTTTCCAACAGATTCTTTTGGGCTACAAACATTTCGCCATTTTCAATGGCTTATCCCGAACCGAGGTTAAGTTAGATCAGTATTTTGCGCCAATTTTCTATCAATCTTTCAACCGTAAAACCGGCATTAGCAGGGCTTGTGCTTGGCATCGAAAAATAATTCAAGGCGGAATTACGGGTGAAATATTTATCAAAAAGTTTTTGAGATTTTGTCCCATTAAAGGCAATGGATTTAAGTTTAGGGTGAGATAAAATAAAACTGTCCAATTCATTTGGAATTTCTTCTAAAATATTTGTGTCTAAACTCCCAATCCGTTTTGCCGTTCGGACAACATCCCAGACCCCAATTTTGTTTTGTTGTAAAAGATTTAATTTTTCCTGGTAATTAGTGGGAAAATTACTTTTGGTTATTGCTGCCATCACCTGCCAAAATCTATTGCGTGGATGGGCGTAATATTGATTTTCCAACAATGATTTATCGCCGGGTAAACTTCCTAATATTAAAACTCGAGTTTCAATATCTGCAATCGGTGCAAATGAAGTTTTAAATTCATTAAACATAAAAAATAAACAGAAAAAATTTTCAATTTATTGACATTACCTGTTATTAAATAACAAATTGAAAACTTTCTCTGCTTAGGATGCAAAAAGTGGTTTATTTTTATTATTGAATTTTCCAAAACCAAACTTTAATTAAAATATCTCCTTTGTATTGAAATCATTTTGAATCTTCAAATTGAAATAACCCTTCGGATTCCAACCGTTTTGAATCAAGCTGAATGAATAAAACTTGCCCTGGGTTAAAGTCACGCATCCCTCCCCGTAGCCGGAATAATCTTTGCCGTCCGTAAATCTTGTTTTTGTCCAGACTTTGTAACAATGGACCCCGGTGCTCGGAAAATTCCAGACTCTGGATTGGTTAATTTCATTGGAATTAAGGCTAAAAAATTGACGAAATCCGCCAACTGAATTACTAAAATCAAA
>DAORIL010000565.1:0-4600 GCA_035438525.1 Pyrinomonadaceae bacterium | reverse complement strand
ATATCCCGCAAGCCATTAATTTAATTGGCGAAAAACAAATTTTAGAACGGGCTAATCCGATTCTTGCCCAAGCCGCACAGGAAGAAGCCGGAATCAACGTCCAACGCACCAGCCCAACTATGGGCGGAATTTTTATTCGCGGACTAGTCGGCACAAAGGTCAATGTTTATGTAGATGGAGTCCGTTATACAACTTCGGCCCAACGCGGCGGAGTCAGCACATTTTTTAATTTGAATGATGCGAGTAATCTGCAATCAATCGAGGTTTTGCGCGGTTCTAATTCGGCTCAATATGGCTCGGACGCACTCGGCGGAACAGTTAGTTTACTGAGCAAAACTCCGGCGTTTGGTGACAAAAAAGCTGAATTTCACGGCGAAGTTAGCACGGGGTTTAACTATGCTGATCGTTCCTTTGGCGGTTCAACGCTTTTCAGCTACGGCACGAATAAACTTGGCGGTGCAGTTAATCTGTCAGGTCGCAAAGTCAACGAATTACGAACTGCCAACGGACTGGATTCACACGCCGCAGTGACAAGATTTTTGGGTTTACCATCTAATGTGTTGGGTGACAAATTGCCCGATACGGCTTTTCAACAATACGGTGGTGGTTTTCGCCTCAATTATTCACCAACTGATGACAGTCAATTTGTTTTTAACTATTCGCGTAATCAACAGGACGATGGCAAACGTTACGACCAACTACTCGGCGGCGACGGAAATTTGATTGCTGATCTGAGAAATTTAATGCTCGATTTTGGTTATCTGCGCTTCGTTAAACAAAATTTCGGTTGGTTTGATGCAGCATCTTTTACTGTTTCATACAATAGCCAACGCGAAGAGCGCGTTAATCAAGGCGGACAAGGCGATCCGTTCGGTTCAATTACTCATCAATACGAGAGAACCAGTGCAACCGGGTTCAGTGCATTCCTCGACAAAGATTTTTCCAATAATTCATTTTTAATTGGCGGCGATATTTACCACGAAAGAGTCAATGCACCTGCATATACCTTAAATCCGCGAACTAATGTCGTGACCCTTTCGCGTCCGCGTGTGCCGGATGAATCCCGCTACAATTCGGGTGGAATTTTTGTTCAAGACGTTTGGCAAGCCATTCCCGACAGATTGAGAATTTCGGGTGCATTACGCTACAACATTGCAAATTATAAAGTCCGCGCCGCTGATAGTCCTGTGGTCAATAACTTTCGTTTGTGGAATGACGATAATCTGCAATTCAAGGATTTTTCAGGAAGAATCGGCGCAGTTGTTCGTGTAGCAGAAGGTGCAAGAGTTGCTTTTAATTATAGTCGAGGTTTTCGCGCTCCAAGTATTACTGATTTGGGAACCCTTGGTTTAACCGGCGACGGATTTGAGATTGATTACACAGCAGCAAATAATTTGGGTGGCACAATCGGCACAACTGCAGATGCAACAGCAGTTACGACAAGTTTGCCCGTTGGCAAGCAGCGTTCTGAAATTACTGATAATTACGACTTTAGCTTTCGCTACGGCAACAAACGTTTTGAAACCGAGGCGACTGTTTTTATCATTGATTTCCGTGATTCGATTACCAAACAGGCTTTGATTTTACCTGCCGGATCAACCGGAAAATTATTAGGCGATCAGCCAATAACCAGTCAAAATGCAAACGGAACTGTGTTCGTTGCGCTTTCGACTTCGCCTGTTTTAGTTCGGGCAAATTATACAGCCGCCAGGATTTACGGTTTTGAATACGAGGTGGAAGCCAAACTAACCAAAGAAATTAAATTTACCGGAAATTACACTTATATTCACGCCGGAGACAAAGTAACAGGTTTACCGCCCAATATCGAAGGCGGAACTCCGCCGCCGACAGGCTTTGTTAGTTTCAAATACGAACCAGTTGGCAAACCTTTTTGGGTTGAGCTTTATTCGACTTTAGCTGCCCGTCAAGACCGCCTTTCAACTCTTGATCTATCCGACCGGCGAACAGGAGCTACCCGCACCAGAGCGCAAATTCAAAACTTTTTCCGACGCGGTGCCTGTGTGCGCGGACTGACCAATAATCCTGATGGAATTTGCGGAACAAATGATGAAACAACACTTTTAGCAACTGGCGAGACGATTTTGCAAGTGCAAAACCGAATCCTTGGAGTTGGTGTAAACTCTGCCCCGCTTTTCACTTATTTACCCGGCTACGTCACGGTTAATCTGCGTGGCGGAATTAGAGTTGGCGAAAAATCAAACATCACTTGGGCATTTGAAAATATTATGGATAATCAATATCGCAATCCAAGTTGGGGTATTGACGGCGCAGGTAGGAGCTTTCGGGTTGGTTATCGTTTTCGTTTCTAAAAAATACTCACAGAGATTTAGGGGATAGATGAAACAATTTTTGGAATGATTTCAGAAAATCTCATTGTATCCCTTAAATCCCTGTGAATTTTTTCAAACTTATTGGACTAGCGTTTCAAATAAATGTCTCAGCGTTTCTTCCGCTTTATCACAAAATCCAGTGTGAATCAGTGAAGCTTGAATAATTGTGCTCCGCACGGCGGTCAGCCAATAAAATCTTTCGCGCGGAGTTAATTGTCCGATAATTCCCGCTTCTTTTGCTCCGGCGCAAATTTTCGGAATGATTTCGAGATATTTTTTGGCTTTTTCAATCTCATAATCAGGAGCAAAGGCTTTAAGTTTTTTTTCATCCAGATAAATTCGCGTTCCTAAAAATTTTTGGGCAGGACACGATAGAATTACGCCAACATTAAAAAACTCTTCCCGTTCGACACGCGGAACAAAGCGAATGACGGCGTAATCAAATGTGCAAAGATTTTCGCGCATCAATCGCCTCCTTTACAAATTCATGCCGCATTTCCATCCGTTTGGTTAAAAACTCAAGATAAACTTTTCGCTGCTCTGCCGGATTTTCCAGCCATTCATCGGGAATCAATCCGACGATGCCTGCAAGGATTTCAGACGTTAATTTCTGGCTCAATAATTCATCTGTCTCTCCAATTTTATCGGCAAATCTCAATAAAATATGGTCTTTGATAAGGCGAAACGGATTTGCACTATTTTCTAAAAACTTTTCCCAATTATGATGAAAGTAGAAGGCTGCGCCGTGATCGATCAGCCATAAATTGTTTTCCCAAAAAAGGATGTTGGCGTTTCGCGGAGTGCGGTCAACATTTGCTGTCAAGGCATCCAACCAGACGATTTCCGAGGCAAGTTTTCCTTCCGGTTCAGCAATCATCGGATCATAAGTAATTGAACCGGACAAATATTCCATAGCGAGATTCAATCCGCCGCTGAATTTAATTAAATCCTGAATTTCGGGATCAGGCTCCGTTTTTGCTAAATCCGTATCCAGTTCAGCAAAAACGATTTCAGGAATTCTTAAGCCCAAAATACGGGCAATTTCTCCCGCGATGATTTCGGCAATCAATGCTTTAACCCCTTGTCCGGCTCCGCGAAATTTGAGGACATAGAGTTTTTTATCATCGCCTTCGATAATCGCCGGAAGCGAGCCGCCTTCACGCAGCGGAGTCACATAACGCAGGACTTTGACAGTTCGTAAATTCATAATTAAAAGCAAATAGTCTAAACAAATTATAGCCGATTGCCGTAAAACATTCAGAGTATAGCAATAAAATTGTCTGCTTATCACGAACGCATCCAGATTTTCCAATGAGCATTAAACCAAAGTCTTCAACTAATCATTCTGTCGTTGAACAATATCGTGCATTGTTGGCGATTTCGGAAACCATTATTTCGTCACGGGATTTGACGCAATTGTTTCACGATTTGGGCGAGAGACTTAAGACAATAATTCATTTCGATTATATGAGCGTGATGCTCTACGATGAAGAACAAAATCTGATGCGGCTTCATTTGCTCGAAACTTCAGTTGAAGTCAGTATTAAAACCGGATTGGAAGTTTCGCTGGATCAAACCACGGTCGGATGGGTTTGGCAAAATCAAAAACCTCTTTTTGTTGATGATTTAGATCTCGAAACCCGCTTTCCCGTAACTCTCAAACTTTTACGTCAAAACAATATAAAATCCAGTTACACCTTTCCGCTGACTATCAGCGGACGTAAACTTGGCGCAATGACTTTCGGCTATCACGATAAATCCGGTTATGATGCCGAAACGCTCGAATTTTTACAAGAGGTTGCCTGGCAAGTTGCACTGGCGGTGGATAACACTCTTCAGTTTGAAGAAATTGAGCAGCTTAAAAACAAGCTCGCTGAAGAAAAACTTTATCTCGAAGAAGAAATCAAAGCTTCAAATAATTTTGCTGAAATAATCGGAACAAGCACAACCCTCAAAAAGGTTTTGCGCCAAGTGGAAACAGTTGCCCCGACTGATGCGGTGGTGCTGGTTCAAGGCGAAACAGGAACCGGAAAAGAATTAATTGCCCGCGCCGTTCATAATTTGAGTAATCGCCGTCAGCGAACTTTGGTCAAACTTAACTGTGCCGCGATTCCGACCGGACTGCTCGAATCGGAACTTTTCGGACATGAACGCGGCGCATTTACGGGCGCAATGAGCCAGCGTATCGGACGGTTTGAACTTGCGCATAAAGGCACACTTTTTCTTGATGAAGTCGGTGATATTCCGCT
>DAORIL010000564.1:0-4606 GCA_035438525.1 Pyrinomonadaceae bacterium | reverse complement strand
CTGGAATACCTCGCCCCGCGTGACGGAAAACCTTTTCCAAAAGATACCAAAAGTAATGATTTGTGGCATTGGCAAACAAGTTTTGAGGCTAAACAGGCAGAAAACTTAGCCTCAATCTTGTTCAAAAACAAATATGATTTTGTTTCAACTGGGGTAGTAAATTTTAGCGGGAATAATTTGGAGTTCAAAAAAGCATTATTAGTTCGTGATACGGATGGACACGCAACTAGAATTATTGAGAGGTAAAATGAATATTAGAATTAGTAATCGTAGTTTTTTATTATTGAGTTTTTTGGTAGGAATAATAATTAGTTTTGCGGCTTGTGCTAAAACAGAAGGTGTCAAGCCGATTAATACTACAGCGGAAAATGTGGCAATCAAAGGTTTTGATACGGTGGCCTATTTCAAAGATAATTTACCAAAAGAAGGTAAAGCCGAATTCTCGCACGAATGGAACGGAGCAAAATGGTATTTCTCCAGTGCAGAAAATCGTGATGAATTTGCCAAGACTCCCGAAAAATACGCTCCGCAATTTGGAGGATATTGTTCGTGGGCAGTTTCACACGGTTATACTGCTGATAGTGATCCACAGGCTTGGAAAGTTGTGGACGGTAAACTTTATCTGAATTATAACCAAAAAGTTAAGGAAAAATGGGAAGCCGAGCAACCCAAATTGATTCAGGAAGGTGAGAAAAACTGGACGGAATTTAAGGTAAAAAAGCCTGAACATAAAGGCTAATCAGTCAGGTCTGTCAGGCTGCGGAGCAATTGCCAAAAAATCTTTGCTGAAACGGCGCGTGTAGGATTCTAAAAGTTCCTGCACGCGCTCTAATTTTGCTGAACGCAAAACTAATCCAACATGATGTTCTTTTTTTGCCCGGTAAAAAATTTCAGAATCTATATATGACGAAATATCAGGGAACTCCTGTTTGGCTAATGAAACGACTATTCCGCCATATTCAAATCTTTTTGGAACTGGAAAATAAGGTTCGTCAGCCTTTGACATTTCGATTTTTGCCCATTCGCGCCAGATGTTTAATCCGCTGGCGGCTTCAAATGCTTCGGCAGTATATGCGCCGCCGACCCGCGCGCCAATTTCGAGAAAATAAAACTCTCCGTCCGTTCGGCTTTTGATAAATTCGGCGTGTGTTACTCCTTTTTCAAACCCAAATGCTCGCAAAATCTTTTTATTAGCGTTGAGAAGTTCTTTACGCTCTGCCGAATCATAATCAATCGTAAATGAAGTCGAAACTCCGCCATGGACAGCAATTTCAAGCGGTGCAGAACCATAGCGATTGGCACAGGCAACCGCAACTTTTCCGCCCACTACCAACGAATCAACATGATAGACATCGCCTTCGATAAATTGCTCTAAAACATACGCATCAGCACGTTCGCTCAAGGTTTTATTCTCATTAAGTTTGTCAATCGCCCGCCAAACCTGTTCAGATTCGGTGATTTTTTTGATTCCAATAGCGGAAGCATCCGCACGAGGTTTCAAAACCCATGGCGGTGAAACTCGTTCCATAAACTCGCCAATTTCCTGATAATTGAGAGCATGGACAAATTCGGCTTGGCGAAGGTCATGCTGTTTAGCCTGACAACGCATCGAATGTTTGTCTCTGAAAAGCCGCGTCTGTGAACTAAACATTCCCTCCAATCCAAAATGCTCGCGCAAACGTCCGGCAGTAATCACATCACCTTCTTCTAAAGCTATAATGTGAGTCGGTTTATTCATCAAGGCAAGATTTGTCGCCGCTTGCAAATACGACCTTATTTCACCGTCATTTGCAACAAGAATAATCCCGTCTAAACTCTCCCGCGCCCAATCTTCATTAAGTTTAACTTCCCTCGTTAGCAAAAATACACGATGTCCCAAGCTTTTACATTCACGCATAAAATCATTGCCTTTGAAATAGCTTGCCAGACAAAAGACCGTGTTTGGTTGAGAGTGTTTACCGTTCATTATTTTCCCATTAAAATTATATTTTTTTACTCACTCTTTTTATTTTATTCCGGTTTGCTGCGGCAAAGATGTAATAATTATCACTTTTAGCCGATAAATTCTGCATCATTTCTTCCTTTTTTACTTTTTACTTTTTACTTTTTACCTGAATACTTTTACCTTTATTCTTTATGCCGCAAAATCCAAATACCGTTCGTAATTTACAAATTCTGCTTCATCTCGGATTCTTTATTTCGGGAATTACCACTATTTTGATCGGACAAATTTTACCGATCTTAGCCAGTCGGTTTGAACTCAATGATTTGCAGGTGAGTTATTTTTTCCCTGCTCAATTTGCCGGTTCAATCACCGGAGCGTTTTTGTTCAATTGGTTTGGCAAACAAAATAAATTTTTGGCGGCGAGTTTGATCGGTTGTTTTTTGATGGGCATTGGGATTTTGATGCTTAATCTCAGTAGTTTTGAGCTTTGTCTATTGGGTTTTTACTGTAACGGAGTCGGCGTCGGGATGACCTTACCTTCGATCAATATGCTGACACTCGAGCTAAATCCGCATCGGGCGACTTCCGCCGTTAATATTTTAAATTTTGTCTGGGGTTTGGGCGCAATTATCTGTTCACAGTTTTACAGTCTCTTCAAAAGCATCGGATACTTTCCGATCAGTGTATTATTAGCCACAGCATTGTTTTTGATCGGATCCTTACTTCTCCTGATACCCAAAGAAATTGAGCAAAAACCGACCGCCGATGATAAAAATTCAGACGACTTTTCCACTCCGATTTGGACAAATCCGATTGCGTGGCTGATTGCCGGATTCAATTTTATTCACGTCGGATTTGAAACCGGAATGGGCGGATGGCTGCCGACTTATACCGAAAGATTAGAGGGACAAGGGTATATTTGGTGGCTGGCACCGATATTTTTATTCTGGCTATTTTTCGTTGGCGGACGCGGAGTTGCGCCGATCTTTCTGCGATTTCTGAACGAAAATCAATTACTTTTTATGGGGTTGCTGATAATTCTGCTCGGGATGGGGATTTTGCTTTTTGCTAAAGATGTTTTGATATTGGGTATCGGAGCGGGAATTGCCGGGTTTGGGACATCCTCTATTTTTCCGACCAACTTATCCCGTTTTACCAAAACTTTTGGTCCGTCAGCCTCGCGGCGAGCGATGCCGTTCTTTATTTGCGGGACGTTGGGCGCGACTTTTACGACTCAGACTATCGGCTGGACATCCAACCACTTCAATAGTTTACATTCAGGGATGTTTATCCTGTTGGGCAGTGGAATAGTTCTGATCGTGCTCCAAACTATTCTTCAATTTAGGGGCAAACCTCAGATAGCGTTGGAATAATCTTACCTTACTGCGGGATACAAATAATGTTATGAACGCAGAAAAAAAACGCTTAGCCGAAAAGAAAAACTGGAAACATTGGGGACCGTATTTGTCCGAAAGAGCCTGGGGAACTGTCCGTGAAGACTATTCCGCTTCCGGTTCAGCCTGGGATTTTTTCCCGCACGACCACGCCCGTTCCCGCGCTTATCGTTGGAACGAAGACGGAATCGCCGGAATCTGTGACGCCAATCAAAATATTTGTTTCGCAATTGCACTCTGGAACGGCAAAGACCCGATTTTGAAAGAAAGAATTTTCGGTCTCACCGGGAATGAAGGCAATCACGGCGAGGATGTTAAGGAATATTATTTCTATCTTGATTCCACTCCGACACATTCTTACATGAAATACCTTTACAAATATCCGCAAGCCGAATTTCCTTACTCAAAGCTACTGGAAGAAAATCGCAATGCCGGAAAATTAAACGGCGAGTTTGAATTATTAGACTCAGGCATCTTTAATGAAAACAAATATTTCGATGTTTTTATCGAATATGCCAAAGCCGATGCGGAAGATATTCTAATCAAAATCACAGTTGCCAACCGCAGTTCGCAAGATGCCCAAATCAATGTTTTACCAACGATTTGGTTGCGAAATGTTTGGAGTTGGGATGGAATAGAACCAAAGTTTAGATTTCAAAGTTTGGATTCAAACACGATTACAGGTGGCAATTATCAATTAAACTGCGAAAACGCAGATGAATTACTTTTCTGCGAAAACAATACTAATAAACAAAGACTTTTCGGCGCAGAAAATGAGTCGCAATTTGTTAAAGACGGCATCAATGATTACATCGTTCACGGCAATGCAAATACTGTGAATCCTGAAAAATGCGGAACGAAAGCAGCAGCAAATTATCTTTTGAATATTCCGGCAAATGATTCAATAACTATAAGACTTCGTTTAAGTCCAAAATCCAAAGCCCAAAGTCCAAAATCTGTTTTTTCAGATTTCGACAAAATTTTCTCGAATCGTCAAAAAGAAGCAAATGAATTCTATTCCGAAATTGTTCCAAACAATTTATCAAAAGATGCACAAAATGTGATGCGTCAAGCCTTTGCCGGAATGCTCTGGTCGAAACAGTTCTATCATTACGATGTCGAAAAATGGCTCGAAGGCGATCCGGCGCAACCAGCCCCACCTCAGGAACGCAAAAAAGGTCGCAATAATGAATGGCGGCATTTAAATAATGCTGATGTAATTTCGATGCCCGACAAATGGGAATATCCGTGGTATGCAGCTTGGGAT
>DAORIL010000563.1:0-4610 GCA_035438525.1 Pyrinomonadaceae bacterium | reverse complement strand
GCAAGGTCAGATTGACGAGATGGATGTCGTTGCTGTTATCAACTGCCACTGCGGCGCGGCGCGAAGGAAATGTGCCTTTTTCGGGGTTGGTGCGAATGTTTGCCGGATGCGGATTAAAAACTTCGTTGTTGGCGTAACGAACGATGGTTTTATCCTGACTTTCACCGAGCAAGGTCACATTATCCTTGTTGCGAAAATAGACAATTTCTTCGTAAATACCGTTTTTTACTTTAATTGTGATTCGCTTTTTGGAATGATCCGGGACAAAATCCATCGCACCTTGCACTGTGTTGAAATCGCCCGTGCCGTCTGCACTAACCACTAAATTTGTAGCGTTCGGTTTTGGAACTTTTGAAATTGGTTTGGTTGTAAATTTCCAATCTTTGCCCGAAATTCCCGCAAAGTCACTATTTGGAAAAACTTCCGCGTCAATTTGGACATAATAAGTTTTGCCATATTCAAGCAAATCGTGATGCGGATGAATGGTCGCCGTATTTCCATCAATAGTAATCGGATGGAAACGGAATCCGTCCGTAAATCCGCCGATAATCGTCAGTTGATAATCATTGGTGGTTGGTGTTGCGCCTGCTGAGCCTGTTCCGGGTTTGGTATCACGGTTTGTTGCGCGTTTGGTCCGCTCATACGGATAGGGAAATTTAAGGTAGTCTTTTGCCCGAATTGCCGGATCAACAGGCTTGGTCGGTCCAGCCGGAATACTCATATCCAGCGTATCAACAAGCCGATCATCAGCAGCATCATAAATGCGAATTTTTCCAGAATTTCCGATAGTTGGTTTAAATTTGAAAGTGAGTTGTAACAGCACATCAGGATTGACCATCGTTGCTCGATTGGATGGGAATAAGACGGGAGCACTGGCAGATGCAGCTTTTACAATTGGAGAAACATTTGTTAATTGTAAAACGCTAACTGTTGCACAGGTTAGGATAATAGCTAAAACCGATAGTTTAAAAATCGGCTGAACGAATGTTTTTCGTGAACTCAAGATGTTTTTCATATTGATAGTTTGTAAGTTTAATGAAAAAAACACTGGAAACACAAGTTAAATTATTAGCAGAGAAATTATAGAAATCATCCTGCACGATGAAGGAGAAATATTAATTTTGGAGTGGGCGGATTTTGTGTTTAGTAGGGAGTAGGTTGAGAACTAATGCCACTGTATATTGTGCTGAAACAATCTGTCACACGGCTTTAATCACATCCTGATAAAGTGATTGTTGTGTTTCATGACTTAATCTCGTTAATGTGTTCGATAACAGGGGAAGACCACAAAATTTGCTTGATAGTTGAAAACAAAGATGCAACTGACTCCGCACTCGTATCTTTTCCTAGAATCCGTGCGAGCAGTCCTCCCTCGGCAAAAACGTATAGATGCCATTTCTGAGTTTCGTAGTCTTCACTAGAACACGCAACGTATAAATGGTGTGGTGAGGACTGGACTGGCACCAACCATCCGAAATCCTCCGGGATTGTTTCACCAGCAGGAACTTGGCGAGATCGAAGTTCTTCAGCAATCCAATGCGCCAAAGCTTTGCCGTAAATGCCAGGATTTGTTTCTTCGTCCTCGCTCAGCGTAACAGGAAAAGCAGAAGACTCAAATTCTAAAAGCGGACTTTGCTTCATAACATTCAGCATAACTCTATTATATGCGGATTCAATTTAACCTAATTATTACCTCCAATACAACAAAAAAGACACACCCAAACCTGAGCGTGCCTTCTTTTTCATTCTCAAAAAGTAACAATTTCTCTTACTTTTTAATTATATAATCCATCCAACACGAAGTCGGATCTTGCATCATTTCGAGGAATTCAATCCCAAAACGATTTGCGCCAGTTGTTGAACTACCGCCTTTATCAGGATTTAGAATATTTCCGATTTGATCTTTAACTGCTTCCAGATGCACTTTGGTTGCTTTGTCAGCGGCACGCGGAATCGCGGCACTAATGGCAGCACTCAATGCACGAAGTTCGGAACGATAATATTCTTTTTCGTCACCACTCGAAATAAACTGAGCAGCAAATTGTGCCGGTAAGCCCTGCGGCAAAGCGGCAGGTGCGCCGTTAAGTTTATTGTTAGCAATATCCAAATATGACCGATGCAAATTTCGGCGATAGGCATCAACCGAAACTTTCGGCGCATTTAATTCGCCCCAAACGGCATTACGAACATCTCCCAAAAATTCATCGGGTGAATAAGCCGCGTTTCCATCAAGTGTGGTTTGTTCAACCAAACGGGCAAAACGCGAACTTGATAACAGATTATTGAGAACACTGTTTTGTGAATTACGAATGCGGTTTAATGCACCAATTGGTTCGATTCGTCGCAAAATTTCTTTGTCAATCGCCCAAGTTGGTGTGGCAAAAGAATTTTCTGCGAGGAATTTGACGGCTTCAGCCTGTCTAGCTTTTGGAACAATGGTAAAACGCACGCCATCTTGCCCGATATGTTTTTGCTGAGAATTAAATCCGCCGACAATGTTGGCAACGTGATTCATTTCGAGCGTCCATTGTCCGAGCATTCGCGGATAAACTTCTGCTAAATCATCATACGGCATCCCTTTTTCGTTGGTCGTTGCGGGAACTAATAATTTGGCAACCCGTTTCAGATTCATTAACCCAAGAGTTGATGATTTTACTGCATCGGCATCGCCAACTGCTTCTGTCTGTTCGCCCGGATCACTTCCTGCCGAACCTGCGGTCGAAAATCTGAGCCACGGAGTTGTGTCCTGTTCCCGTGCCCACGAATCGAGCGTTGCTTTTTCTTCATCAGGAGTTTTTGCAGATGGAATCGGTTTATATCCCCAAGCAGTTGCCCACATATCATACGGTCCGATGCCAGGGATTAAATCTGCCGTATCAATATTGTCCTCGGGTTGAGCAACATAATTGTAACGGGAATAATCCATTAAAGTTGGAGTATGTCCCATCTTTTTAACCCATTCACGGTCACGAACTTTATCTTGCGGATACAAAGAGCTGGCCTTCATATTATGCTGAAAACCGAGTGTATGTCCGACTTCGTGAGCAGCGACATATTCAATCAATCTTCCCATCAAATCATCAGGGAACGGAAATTTCTGCGCCTGTTTGTCGAGCGGTCCGACTTGCAGGAAATACCACATTTTCGCCAGATTCATCACATTATGATAAAACTGGATGTCCGATTCGAGAATTTCCCCCGTGCGCGGGTCGTGAATATGCGGACCTGAAGCATTTTCAGTGGTTGAGGGCAGCCAGCGAATGACCGAATAACGGGCATCTTCCGGGCTGAAATCAGGGTCTTGTTGTTTGGTTGGAGCAACTTTGGCAATAATTGCATTTTTGAATCCAGCCGCTTCAAAAGCCTTCTGCCATTTTTCAACACCACGTTTCATATACGGAATCCATTTAGTCGGCGTGGCTGAATCAATATAATAAACGATTGGCTTGACCGGTTCCGAAAGTGCGGCATTCGGGTCTTTTTTCTCAAGTCTCCAACGAGTGATGTAGGTTCGCTCCGCCGCTCTTTGTTCGTCACGCCCGTAATCCATATTGCTCAATGAAAAATATCCAACGCGTTCGTCAAAGACTCTGGGCATCATCGGATTTTCGGGCAATTTGACCATACTGAAATGAAGCACCACCGATGCACTTCCGGGACTCATTCCGCCGGTATTTGCGCCTCCGCCCGGTCCGCCGCCTGCTCCGGCTGGTGGTGCGGTTCGTGTATAGGTGTGTGTGACTTCGGTTTCAATATTGGTCGGAAAAGTTGCAATTCTTTCGATAAATGAACGCGTTGGATCCATTGCTGTTGCACTCAAACGCTGACGTGCACTGAATTCTTGAATGTCGGTTGTAAATAAACGAGTCACATCAATTACTGCTGATTCGTTATTCGGACCCCAGGCAGCAACCGGAAATGACATTAAAATCGTATCATTATTCGAGGCTTTAACTGCTTCTGCAATTGGCTCTTTAGGATCGGCAACTACCGAATAATTGATATTTCGGAGAAAGATCTTATTTTCGTTTTGCTCCCAACGGACAACTCGATTTCCGAGTGCCTGTCCGCCGTAACCAACGCCAACTGTGGTGCGGGCGATTTGTGTCACCCACAGAAATTCTTTGCCGAGTTCGCTCTTTGGAATTTCGTAGTAATATTTATCTTTTACTTGATGAACTTTGAAAATGCCATTTTTGGTTTTGGCATCTTTGGTGATTACTTTGTCGTAAGGTTGGGGCTCGGATGAAGCCGCTCCTCCGCCTCCCGGACGTTGTCCGCCACCGGCTGGCGGTTCAGGTGTTGGGTCTTGAGCCATTCCGCTCAAACTTACCGATGCTAAAAACAAACCTGTTATGAATACCTTTAACAAGGTTTTACTCATTTTTGAACTTCCTCCTAAAAATTTTCTAAATAAATTATGGCAGTCGAAGTATCAAATAAAACTTCATCGCAAAAAAGAACAAAAATATAGTTATTTTTTACGAATATTATTTTGTGGATATATTACAATTTTGTAGATATTGGTGGATTATTTATAACATTGATTAGTGGATTAAGCAACAATTGCAAGATTTGCAATAAGAAAAAACACGCTCAAAACTGAACGT
>DAORIL010000562.1:0-4629 GCA_035438525.1 Pyrinomonadaceae bacterium | reverse complement strand
AACTGTTCTTAAACCACTTAAGGATGGATCTTTTCAGCAGGAATCTAGTCGGGTCAAATTCAGTTTCGGAAGTGATGGTCAGCCAGTTGGGATGGAAGTAAATAATGGCGGCGAAATTACCAAATTTATTGCCGAAAGTGAATGGAAACCTGTTGTTTCGGAACTTACCACATTGGCGGGTGATTGGTATAGCGAAGAATCTCAAGCATTGTTCACGTTTGCCGTCGAAGATGGAAGAGCATTTATCCTCCAGCGTCCGTCAACTCGATTACCATTGGCTCCGCTTTATAAAGACCATTTTTTGGCGCCGGGAGGACAAGTGATCTGGTTCACCAAAGATGCAAACGGAAAGATAGAAAAATTGCATGTTGGCGCTTCCAGAATGCGTGATATGCCATTTGAGCGTTCTTCAAAAAATACTCGACCTTAGTAAACTTGAAAGCAGTATCTGAATGGATAAACATCACTTTTGGCGGTTTCTAAATAGAGGTAAAAGTTACGAACTAATTAAAACCAGATGTTGTGGTTGTTGAAAGATGCACCCGTTATAATGACCGATGAGATTTTGTAAAAAGGATTCAAGGTTATTTCTTAGTTAGAAGTAATTAAGTTAAAAACATTTTTAAATTGCTCTTTAACTTTAAGTCCAACATTGAGTTTAGGCAATAAAATAAAATCATGGCCAACCAAAACAGTATTAAAGTCCTGATGAAATTATGAGTCGGTAAATGGGTTCATCTCAACTATTTGCATTTTTGTTACACTTTTTGCAGTTATTCTGACTTTAATTCAGGTTCATTAATCGGTAAACGGATGATAAAGGTCGAACCTTTTCCGATTTCGCTCTCAATATCGATTGTTCCTTTGTGTTTTTCAACAATTACTGTGTGCGAGATAGCCAAGCCTTGACCAGAACCGCGTCCAACTTCCTTAGTAGTAAAAAACGGGTCGAAAATTCTTTTGCGAACATCCGGAGTAATTCCTGTTCCCGTGTCACTAATGCGGATTTCAGCCCAATTATCCATATTTTTAGTAGTAACGCTGATTGTTCCCTTTTTATTAGTGGTAGTTCCGACAACATCAGCAATGGCGTGTGAGGCATTAACAATCATATTTAGGATTACTTGATTAAATTCTCCGACCAAGCAGGGAACCGGTGGTAAATTCTGGTCATAATTTGTCACCATTTCGGCAACATATTTCCACTCATTTCGGGCAATGGTAATAGTGCTTTCAATAGTTTTATTTAAATTAGTAGCTTTTTTTTCATCCGATCCGGGGTGGGCAAAATCTTTCATGGATTGGACGATCTTACTGATGCGCTCAACTCCGTGCAGTGCCTGTTCGATTGCTCTGGGAACCTCTTCTTCGAGATATTCGATGTCTTCGGTTTTAAATAATTCTTCTGTTTGAGCAGTTAGTTCGGGTAGTAATTTATTAGATTGACAGGCTTTGAGCAATTCCCGATTTTTTTCGACAACGGTGATAAACGACTGAAAACTTTCTTCGAGAAATCGTGTATTGTCGCCGACATATTGAGTTGGGGTATTGATCTCGTGGGCGATTCCGGCTGCCAGCTGTCCAATTGATTCGAGTTTTTGTGCCCGTTGAAGTTGGTCTTCTAATAATTTTCGTTCAGTAATATCACTAAATATCCCAACGATGTATTCATTACCTTCTTTATCAATGTGCAGTCTTTTTCGGGTAACTACAACGCTTGTATTACCCTGTGAATTGGTAAAATGTTCTTCATTGATGTTTTCTTTTCCGGAGGTAAAGATCAGTTCATCTATTTTCCAAAAAACGTCAGCTTCATTGGCAGGAAATAAATCATGTTCGACCGTTCCGATAGCTTCTTCGCGGCTGCGACCCATAAATCGACTCATTGCATCGTTGATCAAGGTTAATTGATGCTGACGGTTTTTGACGAAAATCGGGTCAGCAATTGCGTTAATGATTTGATCTAAATAATCACGGGAATTTTGTGCAGCTTCTTCTGCCATTTTACGTTGGGTAATATTGACATGCATCACGACAGCGCCGACTAATTTTTCTTTGTGGAGCGGATTTACCGTAAGTTTAAACCATCTTTGCTCATTTGGAGAATGGCATGGATATTCCATTTCAACGTGGGAGGTTTTTCCGGAGAGGACGGCACGACAAATGTCGGCGGCTTGCCTCGCCCCATCGACACAATCGCCGCTGGCATTTTCGCAAGTTTCAATATAATTGCTTCCGATACCGAAATTGTCATTTCCATAAGCATTTGCCACCGCAAACTGTTTCCATTCGTTGTTTACTTCAAGAATTTTTCCTGAAGGGTCGAGCAGACAAATGTGTGCCGGGAGTGCGTCGAGAATAGCCGCCTGGCGTTCCTCGGTCTGCTTGCGGTCGCTGATATTACGAACGATGGTTAAGATTTCTGATTCGCCGCAAACTACAACACGGCTTTCATAATGCTGAACTTTATCACCCTGATTCAATTCATATTCAAAAATTTGTGTTTCGCCGGTTTTCAGGGATTTTTCTGCAAACTGAATTGTTTGTCTGGCAACATGGTCGGGCAAAACATCAAAAATCGTTTTTCCGCACCAATCGATTCCGGAAAACATTGTCTCTTCGCCCTTGGCGCAAATAAGATCAAGAAAGACACCATCTTTATCAGTGCGCCACATCGAATCGGGAATAGCATGTAAAAGGGCATGATTATTTGCTTCACTTTTTTGCAATTCCGAATTACTCCATAAAAGTTCCTCGGTGCGTTGCTGAACTCTGTTTTCGAGAGTTTCGTTGGCAGTGTTAAGTGCTGAAGTTGCTTTTTTCAGTTTAATAATGATCAAACCTATATAGCCAAGCAACAGAATTGAAAAAATATATAGAAACAAACGGTAAATGTTAGCCCGGCTTAAAGCACGATTATAGTATGAGTTATAAATATTAATCAGATTTTCAGTTTGGGCTGGGATTGGAATTGAAAGCGTTTCCTTTACCAATGAATCGATTTCCGGTTTTAATTTAACAATAGTTTGGGCGTGGGATATGGCTGGTTCAATATCAGCTTTTTCTCTTTCTGATAATTTGTTTTCTAATTTTTGAAGCTCTTTGATTTGATTGACAATTTGTGGTTCTAACTCATTATCGGTTAATAAGTAATAACTCAAAGTTTGTCGTAGTAAATAGTTAAGTTGTTCTGCCTGATTGGTTTTGGTATTGTCTGACCCTAAATTTTTAATTAAATTTGATGTCGCGATTGGAAAATATCGAAGCGAATTATTGATTATGGCATTACGCGATTTGAAACGCTCGATCAAAAGGATCTTTTGTTTTTGAAATTCAAAATATTTTTCAAGTGATTGGTCGAGTTCCTGCTGACCATTTTCATCTAAAAACGCCGGAATATCTTTGATAGTTGTCTGAAGCTCGTTTATTTTACTGATTTCAGAAATTAGCGCATCATAAGAATTTGATAATCCGTAACGAGATTCTAAAATATCTTTATCAACAGTTGCGTTAAGTTCTTTTAGGTAACGTAATTGATTATTAAAACGATTATGGGATTCAGAATCAATGGAATTAGTTTTGAAATACAAAAACGTCATCAATGAAATCAACCCAAGAACAATAATAATGTGGTGAAAACGTATCTTCATTATGGATTATACCTTTTATATTTACCATTTAGGGTTTTTAAGAATTTTACGATTGAATCAATTTCCTGATCAGAGAGTTTGCGTCCGAGTTGATATTTACTCATTACACCGACTGCCTCCGGCAGAGTTTGAGCAGAACCATCGTGAAAATAAGGTGGAGTCATTTCGACATTTCGTAGGCTTGGAACCTTAAAAACATACCTGTCATATTCATTTTGAGTAACATTAAAACGCCCGAAGTCCGCTTTTGTAATCGTCCCCCGATGATTAAAATAATTACCCATTACGCCAAATTCCTGAAAAAGATTTCCGCCGATATTTACCCCTTGATGACAACTGATGCAGCCTACAGATTTAAACAAATGATACCCGGCTATTTCTTCTTTGCTCAGAGCTTCATGATTTCCGCGTAAATAAAGATCAAATGGTGAATCCGGCGTGGTTAGTGAGCGTTCAAATTCAGCAATTGCATCCTTAACATTTTCAGTTTGAATTCCGTCAGGATAAAGTTTTTCAAATTCGAAGGAGTATTTTGATAACTGTCGAAGTTTTTGGATAATTTCATTCCAATCCGACCCCATTTCATTAACTGCATGGGTCGGTCCGTCGATTTGTGCTTCCAGTGTTTCGGCTCGACCGTCCCAGAATTGTTTGAAATTATAAGCAGAATTAAAAACTGTTGGTGAATTAATATCTCCGAGCTGATTATCGATCCCAATTGATCTGGCTTTTCGGTCAGTTCCGCCAAGTTCTAAGTTATGACAAGAAGCACAGGAAATAGTGTTATTTTTTGAAAGTTGAGGTTCATTAAAGAGCTTTTCTCCCAGGGCTACTTTTTCCGAATTTAAATTTATTTCATTTGGAATCGGTTGAATCGGTTCATCTCCCCAATGTTTTGTTTGCAAATTACTGGGCGGTTGAACCGTCAACGGCTGTCGGTTTGGGCGTTTGCAGACAGTAATCATTCCCACCAGAAGCA
>DAORIL010000561.1:0-4661 GCA_035438525.1 Pyrinomonadaceae bacterium | reverse complement strand
AGCTCGCTCATGTAGCGCGCGTCGGCCACGATGTTGGCCGTGTACTCGGGGGCGTCGGCGTATCCCAGGGGTGTGGCCGTCTTCTCGGAAGCCTGGCGGTAGGCCTCCGAGTCGAACGCCGCGGGGCAGGCCTTGCGGATGGCGGCGCTGGCGGCTGGTGGCAGGCCCTTGGGCGCGTAGAGGCCCAGGTAGCCCGGCAGGCTGCTGCGCTTGAAGTTCAGCTCCTTGAGCGTGGGCACCTGCGGGTGCGTGGGCAGGCGCTTGTCCAGCACCACCGCGAAGCCCTTGGCGTCCTTGCGCGAGGTGAGGAAGATGGGCGTCGTGACGGCGAAGTCCACCTGGCCGCCCAGCACCTGGGTGTACATGTCGCCCACGTTGCGGAACGGGATGTGGTTGAACTTCACGCCGGCCTCGAGCGCGATGCTCTCGCCGATCAGGTGCGGACCGGTGGCATGCCCGGCGGAGGCGAAGCTGATCTTGCCCGGCGCCTTGCGCGCGGCTTCCACGATGTCGGCCAGCGAGTTGAACGGCGAGTTCGGTCCCGCCACCACGACCAGGGCGCCGCCGTTGCTCTGGCACAGGAACTCGAAGTCCTCGACCTTGTACTTGATGCTCTTGCGCAGGTTGGGCTGGATCGTGAACTGCCCCTGTGGGGATTTTTGTGGACGTGACGGCAAATGCTGAAGTTGCTGAACTTTATCCCCAGTTATTGGAAAAATCCGTTTCAATTGTGGCTTGTAATAAAGTTGCCGCCTCGGATTATTTTGAAAAATATCAAAACTTAAAAAATCTAGCGCGCGAATATAACACCAATTTTCTATTTGAAACAAATGTGGGCGCAGGCTTGCCGATTATCAACACGCTCAATGATTTACGGCAAAGCGGCGATAAAATAAACCGCATCGAAGCCGTTTTGTCAGGGACTTTGCAGTTTGTTTTTAATAATTACGATGGCTCGCGTCCGTTTGCCGAAGTAGTCAGACAGGCTCAGGACGAAGGTTACACCGAACCCGATCCGCGTCTGGATTTAAGCGGAACGGATGTGGCGCGAAAAATTTTGATTCTGGCGCGTGAAGCTGGTTACAAGATGGAAATAAGCGATGTAGAAAAACTCGGATTTTTACCTGAATCGTGTTTGGAGGGAAGTGTCGAAGATTTTTATACAGAAATGGCGAAACACGAATCATATTTCAAAGCGATGATTGATGAAGCGAAAAGCAAAGATTTGATTTTGAAATATATCGCCTCATTCAATAATGGAAAGGCTTCGGTCGGGCTGCAAAGTATTGATTCTGCACATAATTTCGCCAATCTTTCAGGCAAAGATAATGCAATTTTATTTTATACAAATCGTTATAGTGAACAGCCGCTCGTCGTCAAAGGTGCAGGCGCGGGCGCAGATGTGACGGCGGCGGGAGTTTTTGCAGATATTATTCGGGCAACAAGAGGTTGATTAAATAGATTTAAATTATTTCCGTGAAACTTAAAACTATTTACCAACAGCCATCACTGAAGGCTTTCTGAAATTTATAAAGGCAGCGAGGAGAAAAATTAGTGCTATAAAACTGAGTATTTTTCCAAATAGTTCTCCAAACTGAGAATAAAAAGTAGGTTTATTTTCAAACGAAACTTCGCTTATTAGACTGTTAGATAAATTGTTAGAAGCATCTGCTTCGGCAGTTGTTCTGCCTAGATAATCACTAATAGTCAATCTTCCTTGCCTTGCCGCTCTAACTTCGGAAAAACCATTTTCAATTCCACGCATAATTGCCATTCTGGAATGGAGCCAATCATCAATTACAAAATCCCAGGCTGGAACGAAAATCACGCTCAAATTATTTTTGCCATATTTTCCAATAAAATCAGGAAAATCAAGGTCTTTACAAATGGCAACTCCGATTAATGTTTCATCGTAGTTGAACAATCCAATTTCATTTCCGGGTTTAAATTGTTGTTCCAATCCGGTAACCAGATGGGCTTTATCATAGCTCAAAATTGAGCTTCCTTGCTGATTTATGACCAAAGTGGAATTTCGCGGTTCGGTTTGGACAAAGTTAGTGTAGCCGACAATAATTGCAATGTTGTAAGTGCGGGCGACATCACTCAAAATGCGAATTGATTCATCTTTATTTTCTGAATTAATATTTATCGCTCTTTCCGGGAGTAAAACTATTTTTGCTCCTTTTTCCGCCAAACCAGCAATTTCATTTGAATAGTTAATTGTATGTTGCAGTTCTTCCTGGAAATTTAGATTTCCCATTTTGTGGGTGTTTTCATTTAGAACAACCATTCCTACTAAAATTTTATTTTCTTCAGTAAAATTGTTAATTCTAATTATTCCAAACAATATAATTGAGGCAACCAGAACAAAAGAAACGATTGCTATGGGCAGGATTATTTTTCTGTTTTTTCGGAAGATCCAACAAAGGGCTGTCGCGGATGGAATTAGAGAAACAAAGAAGGTGATTCCCAAAATCCCGATTAAGGACGCTATTTGAATTAAAGGTAGAAAGTTTGATTGTGAATATGCAATGCTGGCAGCACTACCGTCGGGCGAAAGATTTATCAATAAAAACTCAAAAAAAGTAAAGAAAACCGGAAACGCAAATAACCCAAACCATGTATTGGTTTTCAAAAAAACTGTTCTGGAAATTAGAACTATGACTGAAAAAATCAAGGGTAATGCAATAGTAAAAATTATTGCCGGAATCAAGGTGGCGACTGTTACTAAATATGAGAACCAACTAAGTTTACCGATAAAATAAGCAAGAAACGAAACAAAAAAAGCCAATTTCTTTGAAGATTGGTAGGAAATTATCAATACCGGAATTGGGGCAATCCACAAAAGATACCAAAAATTTCCGCTCAGTCCTAAAGAAAAATACCAGCAAATTCCAGAAAAGATGATGGCAAAAATTATTTTTAAGGGACTTAGATTGTTTTGGCTGTCCATATAATTCTCCTTAGGAATTACAAGGAGTTACGCATATTTCTTAGTTATGTTCCGACTTTTGGTAGTTCAAATTGAGGTTATTTCAATTTCTGTTTGGCAACGCCTTCAAAAGTTAATTTAACGGGTAGAATAAAACCTTTATCGTCAAACTTTAATACTTCAATACACGTCACGCGATGGTTTGCGGCTTTTTCTCCGAGCGGACGGCGGTGATAGACAATATACCAGAGGTCTTTTTTGGTATTGTGCATAATCGAATGATGTCCTGCTCCGGTCGCAATATTTGCATCTTGCTGTAGAATCTTTCCGACTCTTTGAAAAGGACCAAAGGGAGAGTCAGCAACCGCATAAGCAACTGAATAATCGGGACCAGTCCATCCGCCTTCGCTCCACATAAAGTAATATTTATTGTTGCGGATAAACATAAAAGGTCCTTCGACATAATTTTGCGGAGTAATTTCTTTGAACAATGTTCCGTCCGGAAAATGCACGATTCCGGTAAAATCTTTGTTTAGTTTGCCGATATTACAATGCCGCCAACCGCCGTAAATAATGTAATATTGTCCGTCTTTATCTTTAAACAAACTGATCAATCGGCTGCGCCCCGTTATAAAATTTGTCTATTAAAGGTTTACCTAAATAATCTTTGAAAGGTCCTTCGGGCTTATCAGAAACAGCAACTCCGATGCCGCCGTATTCGCTATTATTTTGTATATCATTCGCCGCAAAAAAGAAAAAATATTTTTTGCCTTTTTGGACAATTGCCGGTGCCCACATTGCCTTTTTTGCCCATTTGACGGAATCAGCGACCAAAATTTTTGAATGAGTTTTCCAATTAATAAGGTCAGTTGATGAAAAAGCATCAAAGAAAACTTGATTCTCATATTTGTCAGAATAAGTTGGGTAAATCCAGTATTTATCCTTAAAAATGGCTGCTTCGGGATCGGCATACCAACCTTGGAGAACGGGATTGCCTGATGTTGATTTCTGTTGCTGAGCCGCAATGAAAAAAACATTTATGAGTATAATTATGATGGTAAAAATATTTTTCATCTGGTCAGCATTGTTCCTGTTCCTTCGTCGGTAAATACTTCTGAAAGCAGCGCATTACGTTCATTTCCGCCAATGATGTGAGCCGACCCCACACCGCGTTGGAGCAAACCGACGAGGCTTTGTAATTTCGGAATCATTCCGCCAGTCGCCGTTCCGTTAGCAATCATTTCCTCAGCCTCGGCAATTGAAACGCGGGAAAGTTTTGTGGTTTCATCATTTGGGTCGAGATAAATCCCATTGACATCCGACAGCAAAACGAGTTTTTCGGCTTGGAGCTTGACTGCAATTTCAGCAGCAACTGTATCGGCATTGATGTTAAAAATCTGCCCTTCATCATCTGCACCGAGCGATGAGATAACTGGCAAATAATCGTTTTCGAGTAATAATTTTAGAAGTTTTGTATTTATTTCAACCACATCGCCGACATTGCCGAAATCCACTGTTTTAGTTTCACCAGTCTCACGATTCAGAACCTCTTTTGGGGGACGTTTGACCGCAGAAATTACGTCACCATCTACCCCCGAAAGTCCAACCGCGTCCGTTCCGCGTTGACGCAAAGCCGCCAAAATTTCAGTGTTTATTTTGCCTGCGAAAATCATTTTGGCGAGTTCTAAAGTGTCATCATCGGTCACGCGGCGACCATCAATGACGGTTT
>DAORIL010000560.1:0-4668 GCA_035438525.1 Pyrinomonadaceae bacterium | reverse complement strand
AAACCATAAGGATTATTTGGGGGGGAATGAAAGGTTTGCAGAAATTTTTCGTATTGGCTGGCATAAATATAACTTGTGGTTGGAGTTGAAGGTGTTGAATCCATTAGCTCAAGTGCCTGACTTTTCTCAGTTAATCGGATAGATTCGTCAATCAATCCGGCATAACGATAAGCATACGCCAAAACAAATAAGCCGTGTTTACTTTCTTTATTTTTGGCAAGAATTGTTTTAATTATCGGAACTGCCTTGTCAATTTGATTAGAATCAACATAAAGTAGTGCTAAATTTAACTGACCACGTTCATATTCCGGTGCAATTCGGACAATTTGTTCACGATACTCAATACTTTTTTGATAACAGGGCGCACCGCATCCGGCTACGCTGCCTTTTTGTAAATAATCTGTGGCAATACCTTCTAAGGCAAGTAAAAAATTAGGGTCTAATTCCAAAGCTTTTTGATAATAATTAATTGAAGAATCCAGTTGTGAGTTGAAATAAGCAGTCGAACCTTTGAGATAATATTCATACGCCAACGGATTTTGAGTCTCCTGTTTTTGAATTTCGGAAAGTTCAAAGTCAGTTTTGTTAAGGTTTAGACCTTGAATCAAAAACTTAAAAATGGTTGTTCTTAAGGTAGTTAAATTATCGAGATTGGCTTCAAAAATTTGGGATTGCACCAGATTATTTGTTTTAGTGACATCTTTGAGTTGGACTTCAAAAAAAACTTTGTTGCCTTGGGTTCGATAACTTCCGGTAACGATATTTTCGACTTTTAGGTTTCCGGCTTCAACTATCGGATCATAATTTTGTCCAACATACTTTTTAATTATCGAAGTTGGCACAACTCCAACATGTGTGAGTGATGCCAATGAATATCCCAAACTATCCGACATGCTTAAACTTAAATAATTCAAATCTTGATTTCCCGAAATATTCTCAAACGGAAAAACAGCTACCGAAACTTTAGTCACAGCATCTGTTTTCTTTTGAATGTATTTTTGATAAATAAAAAATGCAGTGAGACCTAAAAGTATTATTAAAATTGACAATGCAAGAAAGTGAATTTTAGAAAATTTGAACCTAACAATTGGAATTTCTTTGTTGATAATTTCGTCAATATTTGGACGGTTTTCAATCTCATCGACCTCAAATTCATTATTTTTTTCAGAAAAATCATTATTAAATTCATCGGTAATTTGAGAGTTGTCCAGTAAGTTTTGGTCAGAATCATTAAATTCGACCGTAACTTTGGCAAGAAATCTGTAACCACGGCGGGGAATTGTTTCAATATATCTCTGATTTTGATTGGTTTCTAAAGATTTTCTTAAATTTGAAATATTAACGGCTAAAACTCCATCTTCGACAAAGGAATCAGTCCAAATCTTTTGAAAGAAATCCTCTTTAAGAACTACCTTCTCTGCATTTTCAACTAATAATAACAGGCATTCAAAGGATTTTTGGCTGAGAGGAATAATTTGTTCGCTGTAAAAAAGCGATTTTTGTTTGGTATCCAAAACATAGTTGCCAAACCGATAAATGGGCGGTGAAGTGGCAACTTTTTCGCTCATAAAACCCTCATTTAAGATAATTAAGAATTTTTTAAGAAATGATTAAACCAAAAAATTTATTTTTAACCTAATTTTAAAGACTTAATTTTCCACATCGCTTAAATTTATTCTCGTCAAAACGGAAAGCCGTTCGGAGAAGTGATTGAAAAAGTTTTAGTTTTTTAACCAGCCTTCAAAGGCAGACCGCGTTTATGTAAAAAAATACGTAAGCTAAAATTAAAAACTAATACAAAAACAAGTTTTAATCAAACTTTTTTGAAAGATTAAAAGATAGTTATGAACAATTTTTTCGCCCCAAAAATAAAAAATCAGATATCGCCCAACATTTTGCAAAATAACAATTTATCGCTGATCAACTGGCTAAATGGATTTGAAGATAAAAACGTCATTGAATTTGAAGCGATCACTAATATTGTCTCGGACATTTGCAACACCCCATTTGTTTTAATAGGCTTATTTGATCCAAATCAAACTCACTATAAATCTAGTTTTAATCCTGAGGTTGATGAATTGAGCCGCGCTGAAGCGATTTGTAACCGAGTTAGATTTGAAGAAGATATTGTTGAATATGTCGAAGTTGATAGTTTGACCAATGATGCGGCGTATTGCATTGGAGTTCCTCTCAAAAACTCAGAAGGAGTGCTGGTCGGGGCAATTTGTATCATTAGTTTTTCTTCACAATCTTTATCCCAAACCGAAAGAACCGCTTTAGAAAATCTTGCAAAATTAACTACATTATTGTTTGAGCAACGCTCACTCGCCTTAAGAGAGGAAAAACAGCTTAAATTTTTGGAAGACAATACTTCGGTTGAAATGTATTTGGTCAATCCCAACGATTTGACGATTATGTATGCCAATCATAATGCGTTGAACAGTTTGGGTTATCCATCAAACACCTTTTTGAATCAGGACATTTCTGAGATTTTAATAACCAAACGCCAGAACGAATTTCGCCAAAGATTATTGGATTTGATTGTTGACGAAAAGAAATCATTTTCAACGTTTGCCGAACAGATCAACTTTGACGGCTCGAAGGTTTTGGTCAAATTGTTTGTCAGCTTTGTCCGCGAAGGATTTGATTCATCAATTTTGATTATTTCCCGCAATCTTTCAAATGCCGGTTTTGAATCTGATTTTGTTGATTATTTGAGCAATTATGATTCGATTACCGGACTGGCTAACCGGAGATTATTTGAAAATTTATTGAGTGAAAAGATTCATTCATCAGTTGAAACACCAGAAGAATCGGGACTTTTGTTGATTGATTTGGAAAATTTCCGCATTTTGAACAAATCATTCGGATTTACGGCGGGCGATAATATTGTTCGTCAATTATCAAAAGTTTTAGTCAATTATTTAGGTTCGGAAGAGATTTTAGTTCGCACCGCCCAAGATAATTTTTGTGTTTTATTGCCAAATTGCAACGAATCTCAAATCAAACGAAAAGCCGTCGAAATCATTGATTTGGTTGATGGTGAAAACTTTAGCGAAAACGGTAAAAAGTTTAAGTTACAAGTTAATATCGGCGCGGTAATTATTAATCCCTCTGATTCACGCAGCACGGATTATCTATCACTAGCTCACAAAGCGTGCGACATCGCCAAAGAATTCGGACAGAATCAATTCTATTTGGCAGACCCGCTTGATCCGCTTTTTATTCAAAAAACAATCGAAATGGAACAATTAGTAAATGTGCAGGATGCAATCGAGCGCAATAAGCTCTTGCTTTATGGTCAAAAAATAGGACGAATCGGAACAAACGCCGGAAAATATGAAGAACATTATGAAATATTGATCAGAATGTTGAATAAAGAAGGCAATGCGGTTCCTCCGATGGCTTTTATTCCACAATTGGAAAAACATGGTTCGATCGTTTCTTTAGACAAATGGGTTCTCAAAGAATCTTTGAAACTAATTAACGAAAGACATCAAAGCATTAACCATTCACTACCATTGAAAGGTTATTTATACAACATCAACCTTTCAGCGAGAACGATCTCTGACGCATGTTTTATCAGTTATTGCACTGAATTATTGATCAAATACCAGCACCTGGCGCCTTATATCTGCTTTGAAATTACTGAAACGGTGGCAATTTCAAACTTCAAAACTGCACAGGAGTTTATCCATATCATTCGACGATTCGGCTGCAAATTTGCGCTTGACGATTTTGGCGCAGGTGGTGCCTCGCTCGAATGTCTCAAAGAATTATCGGTTGATTTTGTAAAAATTGACGGTTCATTTGTTTCGGACATAAACGAAAATCCGATTTCACAGATCATTGTCGAAAGTATTTGCAAAGTTGCGAATGTTTTAAATGTTCAGGTGATTGCAGAAAAGGTCGAAACACAGGAAATCGAAGACGCTTTGATTAAATACGGCGTTCATTACGTCCAGGGTTATAAAGTTCAGCGTCCGGCACCGTTTGTTAATTCGCATTAAGTTTAGAATTATTCGGCACGGCGGGGGGGGCTGTGACGAATAGGTGGGGCTTTTAATTTTGGGTGAGTAAAAGCCCCCCAATTGAAAAGTTTATTTCGCATTGTCTGGGGGGGCGGTGCGAATATCAAGCGGGGCTTTTAACGACCGGATGGTTAAAAGCCCCACATTGAAAAGTTTGGAATCTGCGTTGTCTGGGGGGGCGACGTAGATGATAAAAGGGGCTGAAAGCTTTGGTGTCGCCGGAAGCCCCGCATAAAAATTTTATCTTTGTTTTGCAACATGCCGGGTGGCTGTGCAGAACAATAGTAAGGAGACTTGATTCGAGTATTGAAGACTGCTTGATGAAAAGTCTCCTTACAATTTTTTAAATCAGTCACAATTGGTGGTAATAAATTAATGGCGAAGTAAGTAAAAGTGGAAAGTGGCAAGTGGAAGGTGGAAAATTTGAGTAACTTTTAATTTTACCGATTTATAGATTTGGTTAAATACCTCTTATTTTGAAACATTTAGTTTATTATGTTCACTTAGGCTATCAGGCAAGATAAACGTGAATAATAAGTTTGGTTTATTGGACGGAGCGCAGACAATTCGTCCTCCAACCTGGGGGCTGTAAGAAATTTTGTGTAAATCAAACTTTATAGAATAAGGAGATTTACAC
>DAORIL010000559.1:0-4681 GCA_035438525.1 Pyrinomonadaceae bacterium | reverse complement strand
TTTTAATTGCTCGACCTTAAAAGTTTTGACAATCAAACGCATTGCGTTTTGCCATTCTTCGTCAAAGGCTGAAATGTCCCCTGTCGCTTTCCAATATTGATGTGAAAGCCGCATTGTATAACAAAGCGAATCTACTTCCCATTTTCTTTCGAGAACTCCCGGCTTATTTTTTGGCAGATCATCCCAGCCTTTTTCATTCAGATCCTTCAAAAAAGCATTGGCATACGGCTCTAGCAAAATGCTGTAAGCGTGGCGATGAATCAAACCTTTGATAAGATTTTGTAAATCCTTATCGTCTTTAACCAGTGACAAATACGGTGTAACCTGCGCCGTCGAATCCCGCAGCCAAAGAGCTTTGAGGTCGCCCGTTATCACAAAAGAATCGGGTTTGCCATCACGAGATCCCTGTTCAACCGTGGTATCAAGCGTATTCGGATAACAATTTTCAAACATCCATGCTAATTCTTTATCTTTAATGGCAGATTTAACTTCGGCAATCTTTGCTTCAACTACTTGTGAAACAAATTTGCGGTCTTTCAATGCAGGTCGCTTGCTAACGAAATCGGCTGGAGAAAAAGCGTTTAATTTATCGGCAAATATTGCGCCTGCCGTTGCCAAAGTTGAATTGATAAGAAAATCGCGTCTTTTCATAAATTTAATTTTTGAGCGACGAATTAACACGAAAAAAAACGAAAATCTTCGGAACTTCAGAACCGAAAACTTACCATATCTTTTTTCGTTTTTCGCGAACAAAATGTTTCGTTTGTGGCTTTTTATGTTTGTTCGTGGCAAACCTTAATTAAACAACCCGTTCACATATTGTTCCGCATCGAAAACCATCAAATCGTCAACCTGTTCACCGACACCGACATAGCGTATCGGCAGATTTAATTCTTTGGCAATGGCAACGGCGATTCCGCCTTTGGCTGTGCCGTCGAGTTTGGTTAGAACAATTCCAGTGACGTCGGCAGTTTTCATAAATTGGCGGGCTTGTTCGAGTCCGTTTTGACCAGTCACGGCATCAATAACCAAAAGTGATTCGTGCGGTGCTTGGGGGACTTCGCGTCCGGCGATGCGTTTCATCTTTTCAAGTTCTGCCATCAGATTCGATTTGTTGTGCAAACGCCCTGCCGTATCTACAATCAATACATCGGAATTACGAGCCTTTGCTGCTTGCAGAGCGTCAAACAAGACCGCTGCCGGGTCAGTTCCCTGTTTTTGTTGTATCAAAGGGACCCCGGCACGCTGCGACCAGATTTCGAGTTGTTCCGAAGCGGCAGCGCGGAAAGTATCTGCGGCACAAATCAAAACATCGTGACCTTCGTTTTTAATGCGTTGGGCGAGCTTGCCAATCGTGGTAGTTTTGCCAACTCCGTTCACGCCAACTACCATTAAAACATACGGTTTAATTGATAAATCATATTTTGTTTCATCCGCTACACCGGCATTTTCGGTGTGATGCAAAATGGTCAATAATTCATTTCGCATTGCTTTTTTCAAAGCATCCAAATCTTTGATCTCTTGACGGGAAACTCCTTTGCGGACTGCTTCGAGGATTTGAAATGTCGTCGCAACCCCAATATCTGTTGAAATTAACATTTCTTCGAGTTCATCTAAAAATGCCTCGTCAATTTGTTTGCGACCTTCAAATATTGTGTCGAGTTTGTTATTTATCGAATCGCGTGTTTTCTCAATCGCCCGATTAAATCTAACAGCAAACTCTTTCTCAACTGCGGCTTCCTGCGCTTTGAGTTCTTCAATTGTTTTATCCAATCCCAAAACTGAGGTTGAATGCGGTTTATCATCTTTTCGTTTCCAAAACCAAGCCATATAAAAAAAACCTACTCGTTTATAATCTCAAAACTATTGATTATAAACGAGTAGGTCTGTGGAAACAAAAGCCCTTATTTTCTAAATTTGTTTATAGGCTTAAAAAGCTAAACCAAATCAATCGCTTGCGGACCTTTTAATTAGTTCAATAAAATCAAATTGTTTAATAAAACCCCTTTCTGCATTTGATTTATGCTTGTTGCGGGTTAAATTTTTTTCGTTTTGATAGTATTCGGCTTAAAATTAATAAACCGAATATCGTAATAAATGAAACTCCAAAAATTTGTAAAAACCTTTGTTTTTCAGGGTCATTCTTAAATTCCTGCATCAGGCTTTGATCCGACTGATTATTATCAGTCCCATTTTCATTAGGTGCCTGGGATGAAGGCATTATCAGACCCAAAATTGTATTGGTTTTTTCCGAAACTTGTTTTTGGGCATTGGCAACTGATTCCTTTTTCTTATTTTCTTCCTCAAAAACCTTTTTGGTTGCCTCATCGCAGTCAAATGGTTCTTTGGTTTGTTGATCGATACATTTTCCATCAGGGGTAATAAATGCCTGTTTTGTATTGAGCGCAACCTCACTGCCATCTGCCGGGACAGTATTCGGCTGCCCTGTCGAAGGGTTTATTTGGTTAATTTGTTCCGCAATTTTGGGCGGATTTGTTTTGGCCGGCTCTTCAGTAAAAGTTATTTGGAAAACCCAAAAATATGAGATCGAAACTGAAAAAAGTAATGACATTAAAAAAGCGGAAATCAAACCTACAGCACGATAATCCCTTTCCAATGGAATTAAAATTTTGAAATCTTCTAATTCCTTTACTTTGGATTTTTTTGCTTTGGTTTGGTCCTCTAATTCTGTTTTTAAGATAGCTGTTTGGGCTCCGTCCTCACCGGTTTGAAGAACACATTCCGATTTGCAGGAGGGACAAGAAAAATGAATTCCCTCAACTTCTTCTTTTTTAACTTCAAGGTCTTCGTTCTTAACTTCGGGAAAAGGTAAATCGGGCAAAGATTGTGGCTTTTCAAAAGTTTTTATATCCTTTCTAATTTCAGCTTGAAATTGTTCAAGGGTTGGGA
This sequence comes from Pyrinomonadaceae bacterium, assembly GCA_035438525.1. Lineage (GTDB taxonomy): Bacteria > Acidobacteriota > Blastocatellia > Pyrinomonadales > Pyrinomonadaceae > JAIBCC01. The sequence goes on along the minus strand of DAORIL010000559.1, from coordinate 1,771 downwards.
TTGTTGGGGCAATTGAATTTGGCAATTGGAATAATGCCCCAACTTTACCATTTTTTTTGTCTTCAAAAAGTTTACCAAAAGCCGGGACTTTTTGGGCTTCAACCCAAATTAGATTTTTTACCCTGACGTTGTGAGTCGGGTTTAATTTTCCCGTTTTAATCCAATTTTTTAATTCTTCCAGGTTTGTTTCCTGTATTTTATTATCAATTTCAGCCTGCCAAATTTGGGTGGATTTGGTAATTTCAATCATTTCCATAATTTTATTGTTTCCGGGGGTTAAAATTAATTATTTTGATAAATTTGAAATTTATCCGAATTTTTGAAAAGGGCGTATCCAAGAATAGCCGAAAAAACTATTGAAAGATAAAAAGTAATAAAACTTCCAATTGCTTGTGCTGGAAGATTTCCAAGTCTGGGCAAATCAAACGGAGCCAAAATTAATTTTATGATGGCATTTATGACACCGCTAAATATCAGTAAAACAACACTCATCAATAAGATTTTGACGTAATCAAACCCTAATCTTTTAATGGTATCCAAACCTACAAAAGGATTGAATAACGAGCCAAAATTTCGGGTATAAGCCGCAACAATATAGGCAACGGGTAAGTAGAAAAATCCCCACAAAGTAAAAATTAATGCAATCAAAATAAACGGTTTAGCCCAACCCGTAATGTTTTTGAACATTTCGCCATAAAAATGCTCTTTTGGCTCTTCTAACTGACCGATCGTTGATTCAATTTGTTTTTTCCGATTTTGTTGAATCATTTCATTAACTTGCTGAAATTCTTTTTCCTCATCAACGACGGTCGGATAGGGCGGATTATTTTCTGATTGTTCAATTCCCTGCATTTTCCGGGCAGAATCTTCGTTTTGTTTTTTGACAGCTTCCTTAAAAAATTGTAACTGCTCAGGAGTATTTTGCGAATCAGAATAATTTTCAGAAAGTTCGGGGGTAAAAGCTTTGACACTCCCATCTCTCATTAATTCCGAATTAGAATTAATTGTATTGACAACTACGAAAAACATCACCACAACTAAAACTATCAACCCTGCAAATGAAGAAATATAGACCCCGATACTGAGAAAAAAAGGCTGAACCACATCATCCCAAATCGAAAAATCATCAAAATTGGGCATAAAATTTTCAGTCAATTTGCCCTGCAGCATATTTTCAACCATGTTGGAAAGGATTCCGAAGGTCAAAGTATTTCCTAACATCCCGGACATAATACCCGCAGTAATCAACCATCGTCCCCCAAGAGATGCAGCATTTTGGCTAACTGTGCAAATCATGTATAGAAAGGCACCAAAAAGAAAACTGATCTTGAACCTTAAGGGGTAAGTAAATGCCCGACCAAAATCCTTAAATCCAAATAGTTCTTGTTTATAGGTTTGTGCTATTTCAATCTTTTCGGCTTTCTTTGTTTCGACAATTGGTTTAAGCATCGCCCCGCACATCGGGCAAAATTTCACTTTTTCACCATAGGATTTGGGACATTCTTTACAAAAATAATTGGAACATGTTTCACAAAGAAATTTTGCCGGTTCATCCTCGTGAAGCAGACAATTATTTTGTTTGTCGTTCTCTACTAAATTTAAATATTCCGGGTTTTGTTTAAATTCATCGAGGGTTTCCAGTTTATGAGGTGTTTTAAATTGTTGATTAATTGGAGGAGTTGTTTGCTGAAAATTTGAAGATGTTGTTACAGGAATTTTATCATTTTGATTTTGTGGCGCATTAGCGGTGCTTGTTGTTGTAATTACTGGC
>DAORIL010000558.1:0-4688 GCA_035438525.1 Pyrinomonadaceae bacterium | reverse complement strand
TGGCAGGAAGAGGTCAAAAAAGGGGAAACCCGCGCTCATCTGGTCAAAATGTATGAGGAAAAATTTGGCAAAGAAGATTATGCCAAAATAGTTAAATTCAAGGAATGGATGGAAAATCACGATAACGAAGATGAAATCTTAGCCTACATTCGCGACCCGAATCCGCTGCAATTTTAATGTTTGAAGTTATAAAAAAGAAAGCCTGTGTTTATTATTCACAGGCTTTTCTCTTTTAATAATTCTAAACTTTTATCGAATTCTAACCCGACTAACTAATCGTGTTTGAACTCTGCCGTTCCGCAAATATGTGATTCGGTAAGTTTCGCGATAGAGTGCATAGCCGCGACGGACGATGCGGGTTCTCAGATATGAACGGGATCGGCGGGGCTGATTGCCGATTCTGACACGAATTTGTGGTTCAGCTAAATTATTAATTGCTGAATTGTTATTTGATTTAGCTTCAATTGAAGGCACCGAAAATATGGAGGCGCCTAAAAGTAATGCTGATGCAAGTATTTTTTTCATAATAAATTCTCCCTTGTTCGTAATTTTTTTTGGCAAAATTTGGTTTGCCTGTTGGGTATGAGGTCAGAATCCCATCAAAGGTTGGAAGTTTTTTTGGTAAAGTAATGTAAATTTACGTTTCCGATAAGCAGGTAAAGGCTTTTCTCGCACATTGTTTTTCATTTGTGATAATCTGTTAATCTTATTTTATGAAGTCAATTTCTATTTTAGGTTCAACAGGTTCAATCGGTGTTAATACGCTGAAAGTGGTTGAACATTTGAAAGATGAATTTCGCATAGTTGCCCTTGGTGCGGGTAGTAATGTCGAAATATTAGCTGAACAAATTAAACAGTTTCAGCCGGAATTAGTTGCTGTCAAAGATGAAAATTGTGCCCAAAAGCTTTTGGAAAATCTTCACCGGATTGAAGCTAAAACTCCCAGAATAGAATTAAGTGAAAAAGGTTTAATTGATGTAGCCACGCATGAACAGGCTGAAATCGTAGTTTCTGCAACTGTTGGTGCAGTTGGTTTTGTTCCGACCTTACGTGCAATCGAATCAGGAAAGAGAATTGCTCTTGCCAACAAAGAAACTCTGGTGATGGCGGGTGAATTGATGACCACAGCAGCGGAAAAATTCGGTGCAGAAATTTTACCCGTTGATTCTGAGCATAACGCGCTCCATCAATGTTTGCGCGGTGAAACCAAAGTCGAAGTCAAACGGTTGATTTTAACGGCTTCGGGCGGACCTTTTCGGACAAAATCAAAAGCCGAGATCGAAAACGCCACAATCGAAGAAGCACTGAATCATCCAAATTGGAAAATGGGCGCAAAAATTACGATTGATTCGGCAACCTTGATGAATAAAGGTTTAGAAGTTATTGAAGCCCATTGGCTTTTTGGCTTTTCGGCGGATGAAATTTCTGTTATCGTGCATCCACAATCAGTCATTCATTCAATGGTCGAATTGGTTGACAGTTCGATTATTGCCCAACTTGGCGTAACTGATATGAAACACGCCATTCAATACGCCCTAACTTATCCAAACCGCAAAGAAAGCTGTCTGGAATCACTTGATTTTACAAAAGTTACAAATCTCCAGTTTGAACAGCCTGACCTCGAAAAATTTCCCTGTCTTGCACTTGCTTATCGGGCTTTACGGGCAGGGGGAACACTTCCGGCAGTTCTCAATGCCGCCAACGAAATTTCCGTTCAAGCGTTTTTAGACGGTAAAATTCGCCTTTCTGAAATTGCCCAAATCAATGAAACGGTGATGAATTTACACGAAATTAAATCTGCAAACTCTTTGGAAACAATTCTTTTAGCTGATACTTGGGCGCGGGAATCAGCGCGAAAAATGCTTGATGCTAAAGCAGTTGTGGCATAAAATAATAATCGAAAGGAGTTCTATAAAATGCAAACAGTTACTGAAACAATTCCAAACAATTTGCCATTCTTTATTAAAGAAACTTTTGTTGAAGAGCCAAGACAGTTCAAGTGGACAAAATCTCAATATCATCAATTAGCGGAGCTTGGGTTGTTTGAGGGCAAACGCACCGAATTTTTAGAAGGAGAAATTATCGAAATGCCAACGATGAATAGCCCCCACGCTACCGGACTGACTTTAACTGATGATGCTCTGCGAAAAATCTTTTCGGAAGGTTTTGTTATCCGTAACCAAATGCCTTTAGATTTTGAAGGTGATTTTGAAACCGTTCCCGATCTGGCGATTGTGAAAGGTAACACACGGGATTTCTTTGATTCACATCCTCAAACCGCAGATTTAGTAATTGAAGTTTCTGATACGACCTTGAGTTATGACCGTAATCGAAAGGCAAGTTTGTATGCCAAATTCGGAATAAATGACTATTGGGTTTTAAATCTAAAAAATCAAAAACTAGAAGTTTATCGTTCACCAATCGAAGATGAAAATGCTTATTACGGATTTAGCTTTTCCGAGAAACTGACTTTCAAGGAATCGGATGAAGTTTCACCCTTTGCCAAACCTGATGCAAAAATCAAAGTTGCCGACCTTTTGCCTTAAATAGTTTGATTTTGTTTGTCAAGAAGTTTTACACTAAATTTGACAACTCGAAGTGTGTCTTTCGGCTTCTAAGTTGTCTTGAGGAGATTTTTTTATGCCAGATATTGTTATTGCTATTTTAGGGGTTTTATTTGTTTTTGGAATTGCCATTAATATTCACGAATTCGGACACTTTATCGTTGGTAAAATGTTAGGAATGCGGATTGATGCTTATTCGTTTTTCGGCATCGGAAAAATGATCTGGAAGTTCCGACGCGGGAATACAGATTATGGAATTGCGATGTTTCCGATTGGAGCCTATGTAAAATTTTACGGCGATGAAGGAACATCAGCTTTAGAAGGTGGCAGTTCAACCTCGGAAAATGTTCCCCGTGAAGAAATGTTTGAATTCCGACCGCGTTGGCAAAAGTTTTTGGTGATGCTCGGCGGACCTTTGATGAACATTATTCTGGCATTAGCAATTCCTTTTACCGTTGCCTGGATGTATGGGGTTCCGGCAAATCTGGCACCGATTGTCGGCTATGTTAAACCAGCCGGAGCAGCTGAAAAAGCAGGATTAAAAGTTGGCGATAGAATTGTCAATTTTGAAGGTGTAGAAAATCCGGCTTGGGAAAGAATTCAGGATGATGCGTTGTTGATTCCAGAAAAAGAAGTGCCGATCATTGTTGAACGCGATGGTCAACGGATTTCTTTAAAAATTACACCGACCAAAGTTACCGAAAAAGGACAATCAGCCGGTATGTTAGATCTTGCCCCGGATATGGGCAGCGAACCGGTCGTAGTCGGAAGCCTTGAAAGCGGAATGCCGGCTGCCGAATCAGGATTGCAAAGAGGGGATTGGATTACTTCGGTCAATGGAAAAGTTATCCGCAATAGTCAAGAAATGAAAACTATTGTGGGTGAAACAAAGGATCAACCGATCACGCTTTCGATTACCCGCAATAATGAACGTAAGGAAATAACTACCCGTGCGGTGCAAAAAGGCGAAGATTGGCGCATTGGAATTGCTTTTGATACTTCTGCTATTACTACCCGCGAACCTGTCGGAATTGTCGGTGCATTTAGCGAAGCTGTAAGTCAAAACGTCAGAATTTTGCGGTTGACTGCTAAAGCCTTAGGACAAGTTGGAACAGGCGAACGTTCTGCCCGTGATAGCGTCCAGGGTCCGATTGGGATTGTCCAAACTATCTCTTCAATGGCTCTGACCGTTGGATTTAGTGGATTACTCTTTTTGCTTGGGCTGATCAGTTTGAATTTGGGTGTAATGAATCTGCTCCCGATTCCGATGCTTGACGGTGGACAAATTGTTCTGCTTGGAGTGGAAAAAATTCTCTCGTGGTTTGGTAAACCACTTTCGATGGCTTTGAAAGAAAAAATCAATTTAACCGGATTTGCAATTTTAATTTTGTTAATGATTTTTACCACCTTTAACGATATTTCAAGATTTTTCAGATAGGAAAATTAATTGAAATGTAAGAACTCAATAGCGTTTATGAAGTTGGATTTTACTTCATAAACGCTATAATAATTTTTTAGGATAAAGTTATGCGTAGAAAAACAAAAGCGGTTAAAGTTGGAAAAATAACAGTTGGCGGAGATGCACCGGTTTCCATTCAGTCAATGACCAAAACTGAAACCTGGGATGTTCCGGCAACAGTTAAACAAATTAAAGAATTAGTCGAAGTTGGGTGCGAAATCGTTCGCATTGCCGTTCCGCAAGAGCAAGATGCAATTGCCCTCAAAGAAATCCGCAAACAAGTTCCGAATGTTCCGCTCGTTGCCGATATTCATTTTCATTACAAATTAGCATTAATGGCTCTCGAAGCGGGAATTGACAAACTCCGCATCAATCCGGGCAATATCGGCAACATCAACCGCGTCCGCGAGGTTGTGCGGGCTTGCGAGGCGCAAAAAGTTCCAATTCGGATTGGAGTTAATGGCGGTTCGCTCGAAAAAGACCTATTGCAAAAATACGGCACTGCAACCCCCGAAGCAATTGTTGAATCGGGAATGCGCCACGTCCGAATTCTCGAAGATTTAGGCTTTACCGACATTATTATTTCGCTCAAAGCCTCAGACGTGAATCGAATGATCGCTGCCTATCGTTTAATGGCAACGAAGGTTGATTACCCGTTTCACCTT
>DAORIL010000557.1:0-4694 GCA_035438525.1 Pyrinomonadaceae bacterium | reverse complement strand
ACGTGATTAGCAACGATTTCCAATAATTTTCCCAACTCTTCACGCGATAATGCTTTAACGCTTTCCGACTGGAACGGCTTACTCGCTTTTGGAAGCGAGACTCGCGCCGGATTGATGGGAATAAATTTCATCATTCCAGCCTCATTTCGCAAATATTCAAAAAACTGCGATAAAGCCGAAATCCGATTGTAAATCGTCCCATCGGCTAATTTTTGAGTTTTCAAATTCCAACGCCATTCTTCAATATCCATTGGCAAAACCTGTTCAGCCGATTTTCCGCAAAAATCAAAGAAATCAAAAACGGCTTTCGATTTGTCATTGCGAATATCATCGCTTCGTTTAAGGGATGAATTAACCGTGCGGGTCAACCAACTTTCGACGACCGCATTAACATCAAGCGAAACAATAAAATTTTCGGAGTTTGAAATTTGAAGTTCTTCGGAAGTTTCCACGGGAGAATATTAGACCAGATTTTCCTAAAAATCAAGGTTACACATTTATCCGAAATGTGTAACCAAAACCAAAAAAGAGAGTTTGATGAACTGATTTGAAAAAACCTTGGTTAGTTGATTCTCAGGTTAGCGGATTTACCTGACTTAACCATTCTGTAGTCACCCGCGCCATTTCATCAAAAACGTCTTCTTCTGATGAACGGAGGCGTTTTTGAATTTTGTATCCGTGATCAGCAGTTTCAAGCAAATGAAGAGTAGCCAAGTCGCCCAATTCTTCACAGACTTGTTTTAACAGCTTGAGGTCTGCCAGTTTATCACGAGTCCCTGAAAGGAAGAGCATCGGAATCCTTATTTTACTTAAATGTTCGGCACGTTCTATAGCTGGACGATCAGGCAAATGTAAAGGAAAGGAAAAAAATATGATCCCGGTGACAAATTGCAGCGGCTCTTCCGACTGTGCCGTTGAGGTCATCCGTCCACCGAATGAATGTCCACCGGCGAGGATCGGAAGCTCCGGAGCTGTTTTGTGAGCAGCGGCGACAGCAGATCGGACGGTGGCGATACAAGTCGCATTTGAATTTCGTCCGGTTCCATTTTCGGAATATGGGAAATTATACCGGAAGGTGGCGATGTTGAAGGCAGCCAAACTTGACGCAATATTTTGCATCGTCTGGTGGTTCATATTAGTGCTTGCACCATGTCCAAGAACCAATAAATGGGTTGCTTTTAATGGTCGGACGAGGATTGCCGAAACAACTCCTTTGTCCAGTGTCGCCAAAAAGCGTAACTGCTTTTCCTCATATTGCATAATTTATTCGCAACGAAGACCCAAACCGGCTTTATGTTCTTCAATTCACCATTTAAAAAAATATCGTTTGTGTCCCTTAATTTGTTATAGCAGATTGAAAAAAAGGCTGGCAAAGAACTGCCAGCCTTTTTCCATTAGGATTACTTTTAGTTAAAGGAATCCTTAAATTTCTTACCGCCTGAGAATTTGACGGTTTTGCTTGCTTTAATGGTGATTGCTTCGCCGGTGGACGGGTTGCGCCCTTGGCGTTCCGCCCGCGTTCCCAGCTTTAATTTCCCGATTCCGGCAAGTTGGACACTACCTGCGGTTTGTAGTTCATTGGTTAGTAGGTCGGCATGTGCGTCAAGGACTTCTTTTGCCTTAGCTTTAGAAAGTCCGGTTTTTTCTGCCAATGCGCTGACAAGCTCACTGATTGATTTTTCTTTTGCGGCTGATGCCGCTTTCGTGGTTTCTTTTTTTGCTGTCGCCATAAAATTCAACTCCTTTTCTGATTATTTTTAACTGCAAGATAAATAACATAGTGCAACATAACTTATGTATCAATCAACTATCTGCCTTTAGAATAATTAATTTCTTTAGTAATTTTTCTGTTTTTGTCTTTTGAAAAGTTAATAATTCGTCTTCCGGTAACTTTCCTTTTCCCTTTGCGGTTAGACGGGAAAAGGTGTCGCCAATTTTCATTTTTTATTGAACATGATTGGTTGAAATCCATTTCGTATTGCCCTTACTGTCGAAGGTGGTGTCAGTAATTTCATAAGAGTCTTTGAAGGTTTCGCTTGAGGATGGAGGTAGCCGGCGAACGACCATTCAAAGAGCTGTTCCTCGAAAATTAAATTTGGTTTTCCGTTAAATTCTACAAAAACCCCATCCGGGAGGTCATCAATTCGAACAAATGGTTTTTCGAGATTCATCCTTTCCTGGTGAAGAATGTCATCAATGGCATCAACTTTAATATCAGAAATATCAAAAAATGCTTGATTTGCCGTCACCCAATGCTGGCGAAACTCAATCGACCGCTGTCTTTGGCAAAAGGTGCAGGGGCGATGACCAGCAGCCAGAGCGGTCGCCTCATCAAGAAAGAAAAGCTCTGTCCAACGGTTTGGAGTCATTACTTTTCTTTGATAATCCTTGTATTTTAACAAACAAACTATCCATCGTTTGACTCGAAATTGCTTCACAATTTCCTGTTTTTCGTTGTGAATCACGCCCCGGTTTCCGGTGAAAGTTCCGCGATTTTCCGAAAAACAAAGATCGCCAAATGGATTAACTCGATTTTGGAGAGGCATATGTTATTAACTTGACTATCAAGCGTGGTTAAGAAAAGTACTTCAGTGATGCTGGAATTCCTTTGAAACATCACTTTCGCCGCCAACAAGAAAAAAAATAAGAACGGCTCTAAATTTCATCAACAAATCTTCATTGTTAGACAGTTGCTGCCGTCCCTTTTTGGCTAATAATGCTTTGCAACCCTTTAAACCCCGTCGGTTCTTCCGATAATAATGGCACGACCGCTATCCGTTTTGCCAATTCCTCCCGAACTTTTCGGATTTGCAGGAGTTCTGCCTGAGCGCGGTTGACGAGGAGCGGATCAGTCGGTTTTGCTGCCGCCAGACTGCTGTTAATGATCCAGGCGAATGGCTCAATGTCTGCGCGTCTGAGATCATCCTGAAGCTGTGACGCTTCGGTGACGGGAGTTGTTTCGGCTAAGGTGACGATCAGCACTTTGGTGTAATTCGGATCGCGCAAACGCATCATCGGGGTAACCAGATTCAAACCGACATCGTGCGACGAACGCATTACCTCACGATGATAAGCTCCGGTCGCATCGAGCAGAAGCAAGGTGTGTCCGGTCGGAGCAGTGTCCATGATGACGATTTCGCGGCGGGCAGCAGCAACGACCCGCGAAAAGGCGTGAAAAACGGCAACTTCTTCGGTGCAGGGTGAGCGCAAGTCTTCTTCAAGCAGTGCCAAGCCGTCCTTATCAAGTCCTTTACCGCTCGATTTTAACACTTTTTGGCGGTAATTTTCCGTTTCGAGATGTGGGTCAATCCGGCTGACGCGCAATCCCTCAATCTTGTCAGGCAAAACATTTGTCAGATGAGCCGCTGGATCGGTTGTCGTCAGATGCACCGGAAAGCCACGCTTGACCAGTTCAACAGCGATGGCGGCGGCAACTGAAGTCTTGCCGACACCGCCTTTACCCATCAGCATGATGAGTCCGTTTCCTTTGACTTCAATTTCGTCAATTAAGTCTGAAAGGGTTGGTAAATTCGGAATTGGTTGTAATGGTTTTTGGTGTTCTATAAACTCAAGTTGCCGGGATTCGCTCAATAATTCACGAAGCGCTTCGATGCCGACGAGGTTGTGACCTCTCAGAAGGATCTCGGTTTTGGGGAGCGGCTGAAGTTTCGGCGGTAAATTGGTCATAACCTTCTGACCCCGCGCTTCCAATGCCAAAGCCAGCGTATCAGACCGATCCGTCGCGTAAAACACGCCGTTGATAATTAAATGCTGATTTTCCAGACCGAGTGATTCCAGTTCCAGACTTGTCCGTTCCGCTTCCTGAACAGCACCGAGTTCCGGTCTGGTGACCAAAACAAGAGTAGTTTTTTCGGCATCAGTTAGTGCATCCACCGCCGCTCGATAGCGATCCTGTTGATTTTTCAGTCCCGAAGCCGGTCCTAAACACGAGGCTCCGCGCTGGTTCGTTTCCATAAATCCTGACCAAGCTGCCGGAAGCTGGAGAAGTCGCAAAGTGTGTCCGGTCGGCGCGGTATCAAAGACGATATGATCAAACTCCTGCCCCTCTCCATCATCCGCTAAATATCCGGTGAACTCATCGAACGCGGCAACTTCGACTGTGCAAGCCCCCGAAAGCTGTTCTTCCATACTAGAGACGGAATCCGCCGGCAGAACATCGCGGAACGGACCGATGACTCGTTCGCGGTAATCCCGGGCGGCGGTTTCGGGATCAATATTCAAGGCATAGAGCCCGGAAACCTCAAGTATTTCAGTCGGGTGCGAAGAAAGTTTTACTCCCAACACCTGATCGAGATTTGATGCTGGATCGGTGCTGATAATCAACACACGCCGCCCCTGATCGGCAAGAGCGATGGCGGTCGCACAGGCAGTTGAGGTTTTCCCGACCCCGCCTTTACCGGTGAAAAAAAGAAAACGTGTAGTTTTGTTAATGAGTTCCATATCCCCTCCTCCTTAGCAGCAGGAAGAATTTCCATCGCCCGGTTCACAGCAATTTTGAGCCTCACTCTGCAAAACCGGAATATTCCGACTGGTTCGGGAAATTTGCGTGAAATTACCGCTCGCCATATTGATGCTAACTCCCGTTAAAAGAGCAAGCTGCTCCCGAAGCGGATAAGCTCCGCGACTGGCAACTTGTCCATTAATCAGGATCAGCGGCAAACAGGCGTTTCCTT
>DAORIL010000556.1:0-4695 GCA_035438525.1 Pyrinomonadaceae bacterium | reverse complement strand
CAAGCCGCTCGTGAAGCTCGCGAAAGACAACTCGCCTTTGAGCGCGGACTAAGAACCGAAACCCAAGCCAATATTGCTAATGACAATACTGATGGCGAAGATTTAGAAGTTCGACGTGCTGCGGTCAATGCACTTGGTAATCACGCCGGAACAATCGTGGTAATGGAACCGCAAACCGGAAAAGTTTTATCAATTGTTAATCAAGATTGGGCAATTCGGAGAGGTTTCAAACCCTGCTCAACCATTAAATTAGTAACAGGCGTTGCCGGATTGAACGAAAAAGTTATCGATCAGGGCGGAAATATTCAAACCCGCAGATTTCCGATGAATTTGGACGATGCCATCGCCCATTCAAATAACAGTTATTTTCAGACGGTTGGAGCAAGTGTTGGCAATGAACGAATGATTTCGTATGCACGGGCACTTGGACTCGGACAACCAACGGGGATTAATGCCGAAAATGAAACAGCAGGCAAACTTCCTTTTGGTAACAACAATGCCCGAATTTATTCGCACGGCGATGATTTTGAAGTTACTCCGCTTCAGCTTGCAGTAGCTGTTTCCGCTATTTCAAATGGCGGAAAATTAGTTGTTCCGCAAATTCCCAAAACAAAAATTGAAAAAACAAATTTTCGCGGTTATATGCGCGGAGAAGTTAATGTTCCGCAACAAAATCTGCAAAGAATGCTGCCCGGAATGATTGGTGCAGTTAATTACGGAACGGCTCAACGCGCGGCTGATCCGGCATTAAACATTGCCGGCAAAACAGGCTCGTGCATCGGACAAGGAAGCTGGGTCGGATTATTCGCTTCGGTTGCACCTGTGGTTAATCCGCAACTATCGATTGTCGTCATTACCCGCGGCTCAGGCGAACGCGGAAAATATGCCTCGGAAGTTGCCGGAAAAGTTTATAAAGCATTAGGAAATCGGTTTAATAATAGCGGAGAATATGTAGCCAAAGTGCCGCTTGAATTAAAGCCTCAGCAAAAAATTACGGCAAAGGCTTCGCATCAGCTTGATACGGACGAAGGCGAAGACTCAGACGAAGGCGATGCACCAAAGGCTGAGCCTAAAAAGACTGCACCTAAAAATACTCCTCCGGCAAAAACCACTTTTGAACCGATTATTATCGATGTCAATCGTGAAAAAACCCGTCCGCGAGTTGTTCAAACAAAACCGGATCAAAAATAATAGAGTTAATAAAACTCAAACTGCCAAAGGCTCGCTAAAAAGATTTCTTAGCGAGCCTTTGTATTTTTATTGGAGTATCTCAAATCAATTGATTTTGTTAGATTCTCCAAATGATATTTTCAATCCATTAAATCAATGCTCTGAATCCAAATTGATTTTGCCGCCAAATGCCCGAAAGAGAAGAACAAAGTAAGTAATTGCAATTGTAATTCCGATTATCCACCAGGCAAGTCCAACTTCCAATCCGTATTTTCCGGCTGAAGCATTATAAATATTCAGACTTAACTGCTCGCCTGTGCTCGCTGGCAGAACATTCGGATAAACGCTAAAAACTGCGCCGACCAACATTCCGACCAAATATCCGCACGAGGAAAGGAACATAAATTTATCATTCTTTTGAAGATGAAAATACTTGAGTGCCACTAACGAACCAAACACAATCAACGGAATCAACCAACCAATCGGATATTTATTGAAATTTTCTAAGGCTTTCGGCTGAACATAAATTGTGGCAGTTAGGCTGGCAATTGTCACTAACACCAATAAATACCAGGCGATTCCGACGAGTTTTCGTGAACGCAGATTCATTTCATTTTCGGTTTTGACGGCTAAATAACTACTACCGTGAACCGTTAAAGCAATATAAGCTACAATTCCGGCCAAAACTGTATACCAATCAAGAATTCCGTTATCCTGTCCAACCCGCCAATTTGTCCAAAGCGGTTCAAAAAAATAACCTTCGGTATTTAACGGAACTCCGCGAATGACATTTCCCAGTGCCGCCCCAAAAAATATTGTCAGCAAAGCACTAGCAACAGCGAAGGTAAAATCCCAAAAATTTTCCCACATCGGATTGTGCATCTGGTGGCGAAGTTCGATGCCGATTCCGCGAAAAATCAATAGCCATAGCACAATCATCAGAGGCAGATAAAACCCGCTGAATGCCGCCGAATAAAGAACAGGAAAAGCAAAATAAAGAGTTCCACCCGCCGCCAGTAACCAAACTTCGTTTCCATCCCAGACGGGACCGATTGCCTGCAAAATTCCGCCTCTTTCTTTGGTGTTTTTGCCAACGTAAAAATGTGCAATTCCGGCTCCTAAATCAAATCCGTCCAAAACCACATACGTCGTAATCATTAAGGCAACGATAATAAACCAAATAGTTTCCATGATTTACGCCACCTCCTTTGCAGTTAAATAATCGTTGGCATTATCAATCACTCGATACATCAGAAATAGATACAAAATTGATAACAGGGTATAAATCCCCATAAATCCAAGAAGCGTAAACAAAGTATTTCCGGCTGAAACGGTTGATGAAAAACCCTGACTGGTGCGAAGCAATCCATAAACCAACCACGGCTGTCTGCCAATTTCAGCCGTCATCCAGCCTGCGGTATTGGCAATAAACGGGAGCGGAAAACTGAGCATTATCACCCACATCAGAAAATTTGGAGCAAATAATTTTCCGCGCCAAAGCTGCAAAACTCCTAAAAACATAATGGCAATAAAAATTGTCCCTAACCCAACCATAATGTGATAGCTGTAATAAAGCAGAGCGATGTTATCGGGGTGATCTTCCTTCGGATAAGCGTCCAGACCTTTTAATTCGGCATCCCAACGCTGATAAGTGATAAAACTTAAAGCGTTCGGAACAACGATCGGATTATCGATTTTTTGTTCGGCCACATTCGGCTGACCGATCAAAATAATCCCAGCACCTTTTTCGGTTTTGAAAACTCCTTCCATCGCCGCCAACGTGATCGGCTGATGTTTTGCCACCATTTTTGCTTGCCAATCGCCCGAAGGAAACAGCATCCAGCCGCTTCCAATAAAAGCCGCAATGATCCCTGTTTTGAGAAACAATTTTCCAAATTCAATATTCTTTTGGCTTAAAAAGAAAAAAGCTCCGAGCGCAGCTACCGCAAAAGATCCGGTCACAAATGCCCCTCCCATATTGTGAAGATACTGAACAATCGCCCAAGGATTTAGCAATAATGCCCAAAAACTTGTTAGTTGAAATGTTCCGTCTGCGGTTTGTTCGTATCCGACCGGATGCTGCATCCATGCGTCAGTTACGATAATAAAATAGCCGGAAAGCCAGGTTCCAATAAAAATCAAAACGGATGAAAGCCAATGCAATTTTGGTCCGACTTTCTTTTCTCCAAACAAAAATATCCCTAACACGGCAGATTCTAAAAAAAATGCAAAAGTTCCTTCCATGGCCAGAGTTTGTCCAATGACGCCTCCCGCAAACCGTGAAAATCTTGCCCAATTTGTGCCGAACTGAAATTCCATCGGAATTCCTGTCACAACTCCGAAAATGAAACTTATCGCAAAAACTTTTCCTAAAAAATAAGCCGCCCGATTATATTTCTCGTCGTTTTTCCATAAATATAGAGATTTGAAAAATACGATCAGCGGAGCCAATCCCATCGTTAATTGAGGAAAAAGATAGTGATAGGTGATGGTAAAAGCAAAATGTAGTCTATGTAATAATAATGCATCATCCATATAAATCGTTTGTTACGTAACTAAATTCAAAAGGACAAGATTAGTAATTTGTCCACTTAAAAGATAGACCGAAAGCTTATAAAACTAAATCGAAAACATTAACTAAAATAATAATAACAGTTATTAAGAAACTGAATAATTCTACTTTAATAAATCCTAATTTTAGGCAGGATAATTGCGATGCTTTTTCTTTTTACTCTTTTGGGAATTTCTTTGTATGCTTATTTTTTAGTCGAAACTCGACCTTACATGAATTGCGCATTCAGGTATTAACACCGAGTTTTGGCAAAATAACAAGCTGCATCAAAAGCCAAAATGCAGCAAATCCGACTATCCAATAAATATCGTTCATTTCTTTGAAAAAGTTTTGCCCGCGAAAAAAGACGAAAAACACGAAAAACCGTCAGAAAGTCCTATTTTTTTTGTATTTTTTGCTATCTTTCGCGGACAACAAATTATTTTGAACTCGCACAAGCCGTTGCTGAAACCTCGGTTTCCAATCCCGCATCTTTCCAAGCCTGTGTTCCGCCAGTGACGTTATAAACTTTAGCAAATCCGGCATTTTCCAAAATACTGGTGGCTAAACTTGAACGATAACCGCTTTGGCAAATAACATAGGTCGGCGTTTTCGGATCAAGTTTGTCGAGTTCTTTTGACAATTTATCGAGCGAAATATTCAGAGTTCGAACGGCGTGACCATTAGAATGTTCAGCCGGACGGCGCACATCCACAAACTGTAAATATTTTTCGGTTTTGGTTAATCCAGAGACTTCTTCGACCGCAACTTGTTCAACTGTTTTCGTTTCGCCTGAGTAATCGCCGATTAAAATAAAACCTTTGACTGTATCGTGCCCGACACGTGCCAGACGCATAAAGGCTTCATCAATTTGGTCTTGTGTTTCGGCAACTATCGCAATCGGAGTGCCAATGGGAATCATCGTCCCAGCCCAACTTGCAAATTGTCCGCCAAGCCCGATATTGATTGAGTTT
>DAORIL010000555.1:0-4695 GCA_035438525.1 Pyrinomonadaceae bacterium | reverse complement strand
AGGTGCATTATTTGCGGGTGAAGGCGCAATCAGCGAAATTCTCTTTGATGGATTTTCGTATCCGTATTATCCGGGATTACGCCGCTATTTGCCGGCCATGGCTTTTGCGATGTTCTTTGTTCTTGGCGGTTGCGTTTGGCGATTTTTGACTGCTGAAAATACACGTCAACAGATAATTTTTACAATTCTTTCCGCACTCTGTTTTACCTATATAGTTTTTTCGTATTTTTATATTTGGACAACCGCTTTGGCCTGGATTGGCTGCTTAGGAGTTGTTTGGCTGATCGTTCGTCCCGAAGGATGGTTTAAAGATTTTAAAGCCTTAGCCGGACTTGGAATCGGTTGTGTAATTGCGCTGATTCCTTATGCTTATTTGCTCTCTAATCGTTCGCATACGATGGATGAGGTGCAACTGTTGGTTTTGACTCACGACCCTGATTTATGGCGTGTTCCGTCTTTAATCAGCTACACCGTAATTGTCATGCTGATTTTGGGTGTTTTGCTCAAAGCTATTAAGCTAAAAGACCGCGCCAGCCTTTTTGTCCTGTCACTAGCTTTAGCTGTTATTGCCGTTTTTAATCAACAAGTCATCACCGGACGTTCTCTTCAGCCGATTCATTACCAAGTATTTATCGGTAATTACGTGGCGGGATTGGCTTTGGTTTTGATGCTTGGGATATTATTCAAAACAATTGCAGAATCAAAGTTTAAACAAATTGCATTTGCGATCTTAGCCATTATTGCAACGGTTTGGGGAATTGTGGAATGTCATTACACGGTAAGAGTTTTGGATGATGCCAATATTGCCAGAGACGAAGGAATGCCGGTTGCTAAACGTTTAACGGAACTTTCCGTCAATGATGTTCCTTCGCCTGATAGTCAGCGTGCCGTGACACTTGCCTTGAGTTTGCTCCAAGCCGATGAATTGCCAACTGTAGCTCCCCAAGCCGTTCTATGGGCAAGACATCAGCACGTTTTTGCCGGCGTGACTTGGCAAGAAAATAAGGAGCGATATTACCAATTTCTCTACTACAATGATTTAGACGAAGAATGGCTCGAAAAACAGCTCAAAGAAGGCGATTTTGTTTCGATGATTGCGTTGTTTGGCTGGGGAAGACACTCTGACCGATTAAGTAGTGCCGCCAAACCTTTAACTGTCGGTGAAGTCGAAGAAGAAGCCCGACGCTACGGCGAATATCGTAAGAATTTTAGTCTCAAACAAGCTTCATATCCAACTATTTCCTATTTAGTGTTTCCATCAGATTGGAATCCTTCGTTGGAAAATTTTGACCGCTGGTATGAACGTGACAATGGCGAAGTAATTGGAAAATATATGCTTTATCGGGTTAAATTGCGGAGATAGATTGATTTTTAACGCAAAGACGCAAAGAACGCAAAGTTTTTTTGATAACATACTCTTAAATTTTGCCTTTCTATCTTTGTGCCTTTTTGTGGCTCTTAAAACAAAAAAATCCGCCTCGTAATAAGGCGGAAGTTAAAACTACTAATAAAAATATTGCGTAAAATAAAATTTAGGCGGCAAGAAGATCGTTTGACGTTTCGGCAAATACTCTTCTTCCGTTCAAAGCATCGTCAATGATTTCTCTCACGGCTGACGCATCAGGATTTACATCCATTCGCGCACAAGCTTTGAGATGTCGGATAATACCTTCCGATGCAATCTCCAAAGTTACGCCGCCTAATTTTGAAAAACGACGTGCTTGGATATGGTCAATTTGCAAAATTCTGTCTTGCAATGTCATTGGTTTAGCTGCTGCCACTGGTTATTCCCCCTTCGTATTTATAAAAAACTGTCATTCACGCGAATAACAGCAAACTTTAGAAAAACTTCTTTATATTTTTTGTTTTTCCGCGCAAATTTAGTTGAACCACTCAAAAAAATCGTTGCTAAAAAAGTTGGCGGAAAACATTTTTATTAACAAATCAAAGGGAAATTGTAACAAAGATTTTCCTGTTTGTCACTACTTTTTTTCGTGATTGTGCTTTTTTTCTCAAAGTCTGAACAAAACAAAAAAAAGACCGCGCTACTACTACGGTCTCCTTTAATTATTAATTAGAAAATCCTTAGCCGATTGAATCTTTCATTGCTTTGCCGACTTTGAATTTAACAGTTGTCTTGGCAGGAATTTTGATAACCGCGCCGGTTGCAGGATTGCGACCTTCGCGTTCCTTACG
Organism: Pyrinomonadaceae bacterium; assembly: GCA_035438525.1. GTDB lineage: Bacteria > Acidobacteriota > Blastocatellia > Pyrinomonadales > Pyrinomonadaceae > JAIBCC01. The sequence continues at coordinate 2,499 of DAORIL010000555.1, read as the reverse complement.
GGTAGCTTTAACCAATTTTCCAAAGCCGGGAAGAGTAAATTCTCCGTTTGCTTTAACTTCGCCAGCTGCGAGTCCTGCTAAAGCAGTGAAAAATTCTTTTGCTTCAGTTTTCTTGATTCCGGTTTTATCCGCCAAGTGATTGATGATTTCAGTTTGTGTCATACGTGACATAATTTAAGTTTTACCTCCAAAAGTTTTCGAGAAAATATAGATTTTTAAAATCAATAAAACAATATTTGCTAAATTGCAAACGTGCGTGAATGGGGGCTGTCTGTTCCAACATTATAAAAGTTGGTCGGGGCGGCAAGATTCGAACTTGCGACCTCTCGGTCCCAAACCGAGCGCTCTACCAAGCTGAGCCACGCCCCGAATTTAGCTGTTTCATTGAAGAAACTACTAACAAATGGCGAATTTTACAAGTCTCAGATGCGAAAAGCAAGTTACCGTAAGGCAAAATCGTGTAAAAACTCAATTATTTTTTCAATTGCCCGTCCACGATGGCTGATTTTGTGCTTTATTTCATCTGAAAGCTGGCCAAAACTCTCTGAAAACCCATTTGGAATAAAAATCGGATCATACCCGAACCCATTTGTTCCGACCGACTGAAAAGAAATAGTTCCTTCGCAAATTCCTTCGACAAGATTTAAGATTTTACCCGTTGGTGTAGCAATCGCCATTGCACAAACAAATCTCGCCGACCGTTTTTCAATAGGGGTTTCGCCTAATTCATTTAATAACTTATCAATTCTTTCGGCATTTGTCGCGTCCACACCCGCATATCTGGCAGAAAAAATTCCAGGAGCCCCATTTAAGACATCGACAGCTAAGCCGGAATCATCCGCTAAAGCAATAAAACCTGTCTTCGCTGCGTAATATTGAGCTTTCAAAATCGCATTATCGGCAAAGGTTTCACCTGTTTCCTCGGGTTCGGGAATTGATTCAAATTCGTTTGCGCTATGCAGAATTATCGGCAAATCTGCTAAAAGCTGTTTAAATTCTTTGATTTTGCCTATATTTTTGCTGGCAACCAGTAGTTCTAAATTCATTTAATTTTAATCCTCAGACAAACATTATTTTACACAAAAACATTATTTTTCTTGCATTTTCGGCACGGTTCAAGGTATAAAATTAATAGCGGACTTTCCGCCACGCCTGTTCTAACTTCAATGTGAGGGTTCATCTTGGACACAATCGTATCCTCCGATACAACAATCAATTCAAATAGCCTGACTCAGACAAACTCTGTCCGAAGTGAGCAAACTTTTCCGACTACGCCCATAATTTCAACCGGTGACGTAGCAATGCGGCTTGGAGTTTGGTTGTCGGGTTTATATAGTTTTTTGCAGATCCGTAACTATTCATTTGGGGATAATAACCGTGCTAAAGCCTCGACCCGCGATTGGACAAAAGAATTTCATCTGACCAACACTGCGCTTTTGCTCTGTTCAAAATTAACTTTGCAACTGCTCAAAACTTTGGGCGATCAAAAATATAATGTCACCCAAAATAATGAAACAGTAGTTCAAACGCTTGGCTTTGAGTTTACTTTTGAAGAAATATCCGAACTGGCAGAAGTTCTCAAACACTCGATTTTGCTTAATGAAGCGTTGCTGCGCTCAACTCCGCTCAGATTTGGTGAATGGATCGCCTGGTCAAATGTTTTGAACGATAAATTAAAACAGGTCGAGGTAATTCAAAAAATAATCAATCTGGCAGAAAAAGAAGGCGAAAAGTTTTTACCCAAGGAATTGCAAAAACTTTTAGAAAACAAGCCGATTCCGTTCGCTGTCGAAGCAGATCTACGTATTATTTTGCCGCGTGTTGCTAAAATTTTGAAATGGCTCGACGTGATTAACGAAATGCGTCAAAAAGACGAACCGCTTAAAACTACGCTTTTGCTTTTTGCCCGTATTTTTGAACAAACGCAAGAAATGATGAGCTACATCAGTAATCGGCTGCTCCGTTTTCCAAATGAGAACGATCCGATTTTTGAAGCGTTAGATTCGACAATTTATGCGGCTTCAATTGAATCAAAGAAAGTTTTTAATTATGAGCTTGCTGGACTTTCAGAGATTCGTCAGACTCCGCGCATTTTTGCCAAAGTTGAAACGTCGTATTGCTTGCTTAATGATTCTTTCCAACAAACACTGGTCAACTTTGCTCAATTGATTGAACCAAATCTTGAGCCAAGCAAACTCTTTCCAAACTTTCAGACTAAATTGGAGCAATCTTTATCATTGCGCCGTAACCTCTGGTTTTTGCAGCAAGCAGTGCAAAAGGCTGAACACAATCCTGAAAGCCAGCCGATGGATGTGCTGTTTGAAAAAGTCGGCGGATTCCTCAAAGAAAATCTGCGCTATTTGTTTTATAAAGATTGTGAGACGGTTGAAAGATTTGCCGAAGAAGTTCTCCGCACCACTAACAAAAAAGACCTCGTGCCGATCCTCCATCGTTTCGGAGCGTATCTCGAAACCTTGCTTGGACAGGTCAATATGCGAA
>DAORIL010000554.1:0-4711 GCA_035438525.1 Pyrinomonadaceae bacterium | reverse complement strand
AAGGATCTTTCGCAATTCGGGGCTCGTAACAGTTCCTTCGCTCCAGGCGATTTGAATCAACGGAACTAGATAAAGCAGTTTCACCGTTTCACGATTAAATCCAATTTTCTTTAATTCGTGAAGTAATTCCTCATCATCAACTTCCAAACCTGCGTTTGACTTTTCGGGTGCAACTTTTAGTTTTGCCCGTGAACGCATCTTTTCGATCAGCTCAAAATCAATATTCTGGAGATAATTATGCACTTTCGCATTTTTTATTGCTTCAAATAAACCTGACTTTATCATTTATCTTATATCCTTTTCAAAACCACTCCGATTCCCAATCATTTCAACATTTGAGTCGAACTAATTTTTAAAATCATTTAATTAATTTAAGTTGTTCTCTTTTTCTCAAATTAAGTTAGTTAGTTTTAAATAATTTGTTTTTCCACATCATTTTGGCGCATTCACGCGGAATGTTTTTTCCGGAATTAATAGTTAAAAAGGTAGTCAACCTGACCACCTTTTTTAACAACCTGTTGTGGCAATTTCTACAGTTATTTATTAAATAAAATATGGCATTACCTGACCCCAACGCTACTTAAATTATTTGGTGCGCTGGCTCGAATTATAATTTGTGAGCCATTCATAAGTTCCAAATCATCCTTTCCTTGAATATAAACTGAGCCTGCTCCGGCACCGGCACCGACTCCCGCTCCGATGATTGCGCCATTGCCGCCATTAATAATTGCTCCGAGGATTGCACCAATACCAGCCCCAATTGCGGTTCGCTCAATTGTAGTTTTGGTTTGGTTATTACTATCTTGAACCCCTCCTTCATTTCCCACTTGAGCAGTTTTTCCGTCTACCAACATCACACTTTCCGTGATTCCGGCAAATCGGTAAATTTGGTTGTTCCGAAAACGAATTGTTTCGTAATTTAAAGTGAAACCAGAGCGTCCGGTTATTCGCCCTGATCTTTCCGGGTTAGAAATATAACCTTCGATAATTGCACCATTATATTGAGAAGGGCTGCGAACTATCATAGTAAATCTATCACCCTCTTTGGCAGTTTTGGTTGAAATGTTCGTATTCAGAACTACGCTCAACATTGTATTGTTCGGCACAATGAAATTATTATTTATTCCATTATTGCCTGAACCGGGTTGTTTTCCGTTATAGATATTAAATTGGGCAGTTTCCGCGGTGCGGTCATAATAGCTTTTAACTTCAACCATTTGGCTCAAGCCCTCGGCATACACTTTGCGCGTTACCATCAGTCTTTGTCCATTGTTGAGAGGAGTAAAAATTGCGGTAAAATCGTTGTTTCGATCTCCGTTTGAAACTACAGTCAATGTATCGCCGCTAAAGGAAGTGCGAACGTTTGATACTCGTCCATTCGGATATTTTTCGTTATGAATTTGATTATCAACATCTAAAGTAACCATCGGGGAACTGGTCGAAGCCAGCATCACACGCATTCCCTGTCGCTCCACTGCCAGCATTTCCGGTGATTCCAAACGGCTGACCAGATTATTGAAAATGCGTTCACGTTGATTTTGATTTAGATAACGTGTGACGTTTCCGGCAACTGTTCGGGCATTATCGCTTTGATAAGTATTTAAACGGTAGGTTCCGGTAAAACGCGCATCGGCGGTCGTTAGAACTCCGGTGTTATTGTATGGGGGCATCCCTGTTCGATTGTCGAGGTTATAAGCCAGCCTGTAATAATTTGATAATTGATTCAAATCAGTCCGCAGATTTCGCCAATTGCGTTGGGCTGCATATTCACGTTTTAGATTTCTTTTCATGAAATCATCAATTCGTGCGGCGCGAACTAAGACATTGGAAACATCCATATCAACCGATGTCCGTCCGTTGAATTTATTCTTCAAGTGATCCGTTGAATTTTCAAATTCTTTAATAAACTCATTGATATTGTCTTCGCGATTCGTATTGTTAAAACGACTTCGATCAAGTGCATGGTCTAAACTCGTGCGAAATGTATTACTTTTTGTTTCAATGCGATTCAGCAAAGTTTGCACCTGCGAATCACTGACCCGGTAGGGTCTTTGAATTGCGATAACAGATGGCGGAAGCACTCGTCCATTTAAATTAAACGAAACATTATAAGCGTTTGCTAATTTGTTGAGATCGGTTTTGAGCAAAGTCCAGTCGCCCTGAACGCGTGTTTGACGTAAGTTTGTCCGCATAAATTGATCTATCAGAGCGGCGCGGTTCAGCACGTTATCCACATCTGCTGCAACTGCGGTTCTTCCATTAAAACGGGAACGCAAATCATTAGTTGCTTCTTCAAAAGCCTTGACTCGGTTGTTAAGGTCATCTTCGGTGTAAGTTCCGTCAAGCCGACTACGGTCGAGTGCCGTGTCAAAACTGCGCCTAAAAATATTACTCCGACGTTCAACGTTCCTGATGATTTGCTCAACTTGCGCGTCATTGACGCGAACTGATCGCCGATTCCGGGTTTGAGCTTCGACACTTCTTGCCAGCCCAAATCCAAATCCTAAGGTTGAAAGTGAAACCGCAAACATTAATGCGGTCAATTTTTTTAATATCTTCATTTTAATACCCTCCTTGTTTATGAAATCTGCTCATCTGTTATTTTAAAAAATCTCCATTTAAAAAAATGTAATAACAGATTTTTGATTTCTCACATAACTATTAAAATCGTAACAATATTGCCGGCGGAATTAATCAGTGTGAATACTCAACTTTGATAAGTGTTTATACTCAAGCTATAAATAGAATGGATGTCTAAAAAATTGAGGAAGATTGGTTATGCCAGAGAAACGAAAATTTGCAGCTTTTTTAAGGCTCATCACAATTAGATTTCGGAATAAAGCAGCAAAATCGCTGGGCGTTAATTTAGAACGGAAAGAAGAGTTATACCTGGATCTATCACGGGCTGCGACCTTGCAGGATGCGGTTTACTGGCTGCAAATTTTGTTTGCGGCGGGAATTGCGACGCTCGGATTAGTGCTCAATAGTCCGGCGGTGATTATCGGGGCAATGCTAATCTCGCCCTTAATGAGTCCGATTTTAGCATCGGGGCTGGCTTTTGCCACCGGTGATCTGGTTTTGGGTTTACGAGCTATTTTAAAACTTTTCCTGAGCTGTGTGACGGCAATTACCTTTGCACTGATCTTAGTTGTTTTCTTACCGTTTAGAGAAATGACAGCAGAAATTACCGCTCGAACACAACCGAATACTTTGGACCTCTTGATTGCTCTGTTCAGCGGGGCGGTTGGCTCAATTGCTATTTGCCGCGAAGTTAAAGGAGTGGTCACATCAATCCCGGGCGTGGCGATTGCAGTTGCCTTAATGCCGCCTTTGTGTGTGGTTGGTTATGGCTTTGGTTTGGGATTAACTCTTGATATTTCAACCGGATGGCGTATTGCATCAGGCGGCGGATTACTATTCCTAACTAATCTGGTTGCTATTACTTTTACAGCTATGGTCGTTTTTTTAGCTGTCGAATTAAGCACACCTCACGTCCGAGAACGAGCTGAAGATTGGGAGCACCATGATCCGGAAAGTGCCTTTATCCTCAATTTTATCGGACGGTTCCCGCGCCTTGAGCAAGCCCGTGAAATACGTAATTTACCGATCAGATTTTTAATGATCCTTGTCCCTTTGATTGCGATCCTTATTCCGCTGACTCAATCCTTTATCCAATTAAAAAATGAAATTGCCCAAAAACAGAAGGAAAATATTATCAGAAAAGGAATTTTAGAAGCCTGGCAAGAATATTTTCAGAATAAATCGGACGGTGCGGCGCGAAGCACACTAGATAAATTAACAGTGGTCGAAAAAGATGACAAACTAATAATTGATCTGCGTCTGTTTGACGATGAACCATATACGGTCGCCGAAAAGAATCAATATGTAAAATTACTGGCGGAACGTCTGAATCGCCCGGTCGAGTCAATCAACTTAAATTTGACCGAAATTCCAACTACCTCCGTTTTGACGGCGTTAACCCGCGAACGGGAGAAAACACCCGAGATACCCAGTTTTACTCAAATTCAAGCCAATTTCTGGCAAGAAATCGATACTGCCATCAAACAGATCAATCTTCCTCCGACCATGCGATTTTTAAGCCGCCGATTGATAACAAACGGTTCACCAAATGTTTTAAACCTCGAATTAACTTATTTAAGTGAAGCTCCGCTTTCAACTGAACAGCAAAAATTTGTTATTGATAAAATTCGTTCCAATTTAAATGACAATACCATTTCGGTAAATTTTAACCGCATTCCGGCAAACATTGGAATAATTGAATTTCCCCGCAACAGTTCAACTATTCCGGTAGCCGGCACATTTGAACTTGATTTTGCCGGTCGCGTAATGCACGAAAATCAACCTTTGTTACTTTCAGTTGCCGTTCAAAAACAAAAAGGCGAGCCTGATGAAATCACTTCTCAAAGATTACAAACCATTAGCAATTATTTAGCCACACGATGGCAGATTTTGCCCGACAGAATAATTCCAAATAATATTGTGGAACCAACCCTAAAAACTTTCATTTCATTTCAAACGAAAGATCAACAATTTACTGAGAATGTTCAATCTGTTCCATAATCTGGGTAATATTTTTAAGCCCTGATATTTATAAACCTATTAAATTCACCACTTAACAATAAATTTGGATAGGCAAAAGTGATAAAAAAAGTTAAGTTCTATATTTTAAGCGATTGTTGAAAAACGATTT
>DAORIL010000553.1:0-4729 GCA_035438525.1 Pyrinomonadaceae bacterium | reverse complement strand
TTGATTTATTTTTGTCTAAATGCTTCAATTTCTTCTTTAAATGATGAAAATACACAAAGTCTGCCCCGTTATCTTTCGGGAAAATCCCTCAAAAACGGAGATTTTAGTTTTTCGACATCCGGCGGGAGATATTCAATTGGTTAAAGGAACGGTGGAACCAAACGAAGATTTACAAGCCGCCGCCTTACGCGAATTAAAAGAAGAATCAGGTATTGAGGAAGTTAAAACTCTTGTTCCAAAAGGAATTTGGGATACAGGCGACGATAATCAAATCTGGCATTTCTATTTATGTGAAATCGAGGAAAAGTTAGCGGAAAATTGGACTTTTTTTGCTAATGATGACGGCGGACTCGATTTTAGTTTCTTTTGGTTCGACTTAGACGAAAACCCTTCCCATGAATGGCACCCGATTTTTCAAAATGCACTTGCTTATATCAAAACTCATTTCTTTTAATTTGCACTAATTCCTAAATTCTTAATTCGACGGTGCAAATGACTGCGGTCAATTCCTAAGTTCTCAGCTGTTTTTGAAATATTCCAGTCATTTTCCTCAAGTTTTCGTTGAATAAATTCTCGTTGGTAGGCTTCGGTTGCTTCTTTAAAATTAGGAAAACGGTAAGAACTGGATGGGGGAATTTCATTTGAAAAAATTGGTAAATCTTCAACTAAAATGTCAGTTTTTCCGTTCATAATGACAATTCTTTCAATCGTATTTTTCAATTCGCGAACATTTCCCAACCAGGCATAATTTTGCATTGCCTCCAATGCTTGTTGGCTAAAAACTTTCGGATGTTTGCCGTAATCAAAAGAAAATTTCCGATTGAAATGCTCGACCAAAATTGGAATGTCCTCCAATCTCTCACGCAATGGTGGAATTTGAAAAGGTATAACATTTAGCCGATAAAATAAATCGTTGCGAAATTCGCCGTTTTCAATTAAATCTTCAAGGCGTTTATTGGTCGCTGAAATTACCCGGACATCAACACTAACCGCAGTATTACTACCAACCGGCTCAAACCGCTGTTCTTCTAAAACACGCAAAACTTTCGCCTGAACGCGTGGTGACATATCGCCAATTTCGTCTAAAAAAAGTGTGCCGCCATCCGCAATTTCAAACTTCCCTTTTTTGGCCAGCATCGCCCCGGAAAAAGCGCCTTTGGCATGTCCAAAAAGTTCTGATTCAACCAATTCTTCGGGAATCGCAGCCGAATTTATTTCAACAAAAGTAGCATTTTTTCGTTTTGATTGATTATGAATCGCTCTGGCGACAAGTTCTTTTCCCGTTCCCGATTCTCCCGAGATCAAAACCCGTCCGTCTGTTGGCGCAACAATTGCAATTTGTTTTCGCAAAGCTCGCATGACAATCGAATCGCCAATCATGACGTATTCCTGATTGAGAGTTTCAGCCAATTGGGCATTGGCTTTTTCTAATTCTTTGATACGAATTGCATTGCGAACTGTGAGAATTGTTTTTTCGAGACTGAGGGGTTTTTCAATAAAATCAAAGGCACCTAATTTTGTTGATTTAACGGCTGTTTCAATATTTCCGTGACCGGAAATCATTACTACTGCGGAATCATTTCCGTTTTCTCGCAATTTCTTGAGCGTTTCAAGTCCGTCAATTCCCTCGCCAAGCCAAATATCGAGTAAAATACAGGCGTAAGTCTTTGACTCAACTATTTTTAGACACGCTTCGCCAGATTCAACGGTTTCAACTTCAAAACCCTCGTCCTCCAGCACACTGCTCAAAGTCTCACGAATCCCACGCTCATCATCAACAATTAGAACAATATTTGACATTGAGGATATTTTCTAACTTTTAATAACTCTTGGCAATATTATAATTGAAGAAATTCGTTTATTTTTCACAATTGCAATTACCACCGCAATTCGCCTTTTTAGAAAATGATTTCGTATTCTTCCAAAACATTTTTCCAACATAAAGCAAAGCCAAAAGAAAAATACCTGTAACAATAATATTTTGCATATAGATTTTAACCAAATCCTAAAAGTTTTCCGCCCTGATAAGTAATAAACGCTGCCAAATAAGCCAATCCGGTCATATAACCAACCATAAACAGCGTCCAAGCCCAGGAGTTTGACTCGCGCCGGACAACAGCTATGGTTGACATACATTGCATTGCCAAAACAAAAAAGACCATTAAAGTTAAGGCGGTAAGCGGTGTCCAAACCGGAGTTCCATCGGGATTTTTAGCTTGGGTGATCGCACTTTTTAGAGTTTCGGATTCTTCATTGGCATCTTTATCGCCATTGTAAATAATTCCCAGAGTTGAAACTAACACTTCTCTCGCCGCAAAACTTGCCACTAAGGCCACTCCGATTTTCCAATCAAATCCAAGGGGTTTGATTACCGGTTCGAGCACATGTCCAATTTGTCCCGCAAAACTGTTTTTTAATTGTTCACTCTGTTGAAATTGTTGTTGCGCCTCAGCTAAATCAGGAGGATTGGGTGTATTGACATAAACATTCGTGGTGCGAGGAAAATTCATTAAAACCCATAAAATAATCGAAATTGCCAAAATCACTGTTCCCGCCCGTTTGACGAATAACCAAGCTCTGGTCAGCATATTTTGGAGAACGTTTCGCAAATTTGGCAAACGATAGGGGGGAAGTTCCATTACAAACGGAGGCGGTGGAGATTTGAGTAATGTTTTCTTGAGTATGAACGCTACAATAATTGCCGTTACAATCCCTAAGGCATACATTCCGAGCATCAAAACTGCGCCTAATGAAATAAAACCAAAAACAGTCTGTCCGGCAAAAAACGTTGCAATCATCAAAGCATAAACCGGCAAACGTGCCGAGCAGCTCATAAATGGAGCAATCAGAATCGTGGCTAATCTGTCTTTTGGATTTTCAATTGTTCTGGTCGCCATAATTCCCGGAATTGCACAGGCAAATGAACTCATCAGCGGTAAAAATGCCTTTCCGTGTAGCCCAACCCGCGACATCAGTTTATCCATCAGAAATGCTGCCCGAGCCATATATCCGGTATCTTCGAGAATTGAAATAAATAAGAAAAGAAGTAGGATCTGAGGTAGAAAAACCAAAACTCCCCCAACTCCGGCAATGATTCCGTCCGCTAGTAAATCCGTCAAAAGTCCTTCAGGCATCTGGGTTTTGACAAAATCGCCAATTGCCCCAAATCCATGTTCCAGCAAATCCATCGGAACAGTGGCCCAGGAAAAAATTGTTTGGAAAACTAACAGTAAAATTGCCACTAGAATTACTAACCCAAAGAATTTATGAGTTAAAACACGATCAATTTTTTCAGAAATACGGTGTTTTTCGAGGTCTTTGTGTTTAACTGTTTCCTGAACTATATTTGAAATAAAATTATATCGGGCAAAAATCTTAGCATTATCTGATTGGTCGGAATCCAAATTTAATGCAAATTTTATTTCAGGTTTATTTTTTATTATTTCACCAGCTTTTTGAGTCAATTCTTCAATTCCGCGATTTTTTGAAGCCGTAACGGCAACGACTGGAACCCCTAAGAGTCTGGCGAATTTTTCGGTGTTGATCTCGTGTCCCTGCCGCTCAAATTCATCAACCATCGTAAGCGCAACCACCATCGGAATCTTATATTCGAGAATTTGGGTGACTAGATAAAGATTTCTCTCAAGATTGGTCGCATCCACTGCTGCAATGATCGCATCGGGAATGGCTAAACCCTCAACTTTTCCAGTTAAAACATCTCGGGCAATTTGTTCGTCCAAAGAAGTGGCATCGAGACTATAAAGACCAGGCAAATCAATTAAAGTTGCTGTTTTTCCGTCAAAACTCCAAGTTCCCTCTTTTCGTTCAACTGTCACGCCTGAATAATTAGCAACTTTTTGTCGGAGTCCGGTTAACGCATTAAAAAGAGTAGTCTTACCAGCATTTGGATTTCCAGCTAATGCAATTGTTAATGCTAGTGTTTGATAATTTGAATCTTCGATATTTGACACAGATATCACAGTTTTTGCCTACCTGCTTTTGACTTCAATGGTTTCTGCTTCAGTTCTTCGCAAAGCTAAACTGTAACCCCGAACACGAATTTCAATTGGTGAACCGAACGGAGCAGTTTTTACAACTTTTACCGAAACACCCGGAATTATTCCCATTTCCATCAGGCGTTTGGTGATTGGACTGTTTCCTTCAATTGATAATACTAGAGCTTCTTCACCAATTGGCAATTGTGCAAGATTGTTAGATTTTGGGGTTTGCATATTTTCCATATTTTCAACCAAATAAATTCTACACTAATTGAAAATGGTTTTCAATTTCAATTGCAAAATAATCACAACTTTTTTTAATCTTTCTTTTATAAAGTTTTTTCAGTTGAATTTATTAATTTTGTTTGGAAAACTCTAAAATTTTTGCATCAGAGGTTTCTTCGGGTGGATTTTGGATATCATGAATAATTTCACGAACCGTGGTAACAACGTCCTTAGATTTCAAGATCGGGCGACCAATTACCAAATAATCACTTCCAGCCCGAATTGCTTCGCTTGGAGTCATAGTTCGTTTTTGGTCATCGTTTTGCTCAATTTTACTGTTTTTTGAAATTTTCGGAGATCTAATACCGGGAGTAACGATCAAAAAGCGTTTATTTTCAATTTCGTTTCTAATTAAACCAACTTCCTGCGGTGAGGCAACTACCCCATCCAAACCGCATTTTGAAGCGAGATGAGCTAATTTCATAACTTGGTCGGTGGTTTTATTC
>DAORIL010000552.1:0-4760 GCA_035438525.1 Pyrinomonadaceae bacterium | reverse complement strand
TTGCGTTCCAATTTTCCGTCAGCGGTGGCAACCGTAATATCCAAAACAATGTCTTCAATGTTGCCGTATTTGTTCTTTTTCATTCCGCTGGCGTTGGTTGCGATCCATCCGCCAAGCGTTGAAAATTCCACACTGTCGGGTTCGTGTCCCATTGTAAAATTATGCTTTTCAAGGGTTTGCATAATGTGACGGCCTACCGCACCCGCCTCAATACACGCCATCATATTTTCGGTATCGATCCACAAAATGCGATTCATCCGCCGCATATCAACCGACACAATCAAACGATTTTCCGAATCATGACAGCGCAAAGCGTCCGTCACATTTGTCCCACCGCCAAAAGGAATCAGCGAAACATCATGCTTTTTTGCCGTCTTGATCAACTCGGCAACTTGCTGTTCATTTTCGGGATAAACGACCAGATCAGGAATACGTTTGATGCCGAAATGTTTGAGGGCAAAAACCTCTTCCTGTGTTTGTCCGTGTCCGTGACGAAGCCGATTTTCGCCATCGGTGTTGATTTGATTTTCGTTCAGGAAACCTTCTATTGCTGATGTAAATTCGTCACTTTCTCGCCGTGAAGGAATTTTAACCGGGTAAGCCGATTGATGAACCTCTGTTGGGTCGATCTCAATTCCCAAAACATTACTGATCCAGGGCAAAAGTCGCGGCAATTCTTGTCCGCTCAATTCGTAGCGATTACCTTCAATGGTCACGTTTCCGCGTTTATTTATCGCAAATTTTGTATCCGCAAATCCCCAATTTTCAAAACTTTCCGTTTCTTCTGCCGTAATTTTCAACGGTTCGGGATAAATCAATTTCATTGTATTTCTCATTTTTTTAAAGAATTCTCTTTAATTGATTATGCAAAACCGCCAACATGAATGCTTGAACGATTCTGCTACTTAAGCCTAATCTGGGATTTGTGATTCGTGATTTGTGATTCGTTTTTTTATATAAATTGGTTGTGAATTGGGCGAAAAACCTTAATGAGAATTGCTATTTGTAATTCATATTTCGTAATTAAGTTTAAGCCTTTCACCGAATTAGGTATTACAAATTACCCATTTAACTATTCGGGAAAAACAAAAAGTGTGCTGTGTTTGAGAAGTGCGGACGGGGCAATTCCGAGCATTTGACGAAAGGTTCGGGTAAGATGAGCGGAATCGGAAAAACCGGCTTCGTGTGCTGTATCAGTTAATGAACCACCACTATTGGCAAGCAAATGAATCGCCTCACGCAGACGAAGCCAGAGTTGGTAACGGCGAACTGAAACCCCAACTTGTTCGGTAAAAAGATGTGAAAAGCGGCTTTCTGAAAGCGCAACATTAGCCGCAACTTCACTAACCGAAACTTGATTCTCCGACTCTTGGCGAAGCCGTTCGATGCTTTTTGAGATCCGTTTATCAATTTCAGCAGAAAGCAATTTTTCACCGTTTTTGATTTTTTCGAACATTTTGCGGCAAATTTTTTCACTTTCGACGCTTTCAACTGACATTTTATCGAATTCCTCAAAGATCGGCAGAAAATTCTGCACTACTCCAACCGGGATGCGGGAAATCCCTTTGCGGGACAAGATCGGGAGTAAAGGCTGTGAAACTTTTGCTTCGGGAACCAGGACAATCAAAGCAAGTTTATTGTTCCGTCCGTTTATTTTGTGAAACTGTCCCGGCGCCACAATTGCTGATTTAAAATTTTGCCACTCCCCATCTTCCGAAGTTTTTAGCAAAAATTCCCCATCCAGAGCAATGATAATCTTGATCCCCGGTGAAGCGTGAAAACTTGTGTTGGACGCTTCGCCAAGAAAAAGCGCCTGCTCCTGCCACAAAAATACCTTCCCGCGCCAATTCGGGTCCTGAGAATTTTCGGTTGTCGAAATTAAGGAACTCAATTTTTTATTCCAGAGTATTAAAAAGTATTAAAATAAATAGGATACGATAAACGCTTCAAAATCTCGAGACATTTGCCTCCAACGGTCATCAATCATCCTGCCAAACTTTCTTTGGTGAATCTAAATTATCACGATTACAAGGGCAATAACGAATTTTTAATAAGGGAAATAATAAAAATGTCAAAAAACTCTGACAAAACCGCGGATACCTTAATTTAAACACCAAAATATTAAAACTAACTAACTTTCAAGAAATTTCAATCTTTACCCATAAATTTTGATGGTTTGAAATCATCAATAAACCTGCTGGAAAATACTCTTTTTGTTCGGGGGAAATTACAAAATACAAACAATATGGGGCTTGTTAGCCTGATATGATACACTCTGGAACAAATGAAACTTATGAAAGCGATAGTCTGTCCAAAATATGGACTACCTGAAGTTCTTCAACTACAGGAAGTAGAAAAACCTACGCCCAAGGACAATGAAATTTTGATCAGAGTTCATGCGACTGCGGTGTCATCAGGAGACGTTCGGATCAGAAAAGCCGACCCATTTGGGGTGAGATTATTTTTTGGTTTGACAAGACCAAAAAATCCGATCCTGGGATTTGTTTTTGCCGGAAAAGTTGAAGCCGTGGGAAAAGAAGTAAAACTTTTTAAAGCAGGCGATCAGGTTTTTGGGACGACAGGGATGGGTTTTGGTGCTTATGCCGAGTATCTTTGCCTTTCCGAAAAAGCCGTTATTGCAATAAAACCGGATGGGATGAGCTATCAGGAAGCTGCCGCAATTCCTTTCGGGGGAAATACCTCATTGTATTTTCTTAGAAAAGCAAAAATTAAAATTGGGCAAAAGGTGCTTATTTATGGAGCATCCGGGGCTTTAGGAACATCTGCTGTCCAGTTAGCCAAGCATTTTGGGGCAGAAGTTACTGGGGTCTGTAGCAGCGCGAATTTAGAAATGGTGAAATCCTTGGGTGCCGACAAGGTGATTGATTATACCCAAGAAGATTTAACCAAAAACGGCGAGACCTATGATGTTATTTTTGACACTATAGGTCAGAGCCCTTTTGCAGACTGCGTAAAATCTCTTAAAAATGGTGGTTTCTATTTAAGGGCTGTTCATATGAGTTTGTCCCCCATTGTTCGGGGTTTATGGATTTCCCTGACCAGCAGTAAAAAAGTAATTGGAGGAACAATAAGCGAAAAGCCTGAAGATTTAATTTTCCTTGAAAAGCTGTTTGAAAAAGGGGATTTGAAAGCAGTCATAGATAGAACATATCCGCTTGAACAAATCGCCGAAGCGCATAAATATGTCGATAAAGGGCATAAAAAAGGAAATGTAGTAATTATTGTGGCACCCGATAATAAAATCTAATAGCCCTAATGCGATTTTTTATTGTAATAGAAAAAATTACCCAACGGGCTAATGCTTTCAATAATTTTTCACTTTTCTTGTATTGTGCTCAATTCTTTGTAAACGGGGCGGAAGCTTTTTGGGTAGATTTCAAATCCACCAAAGTCTGATCAATCAATCCCAATATAGCGAGTTTTTTCAAACTTGGATCTGGCTCGATCCGGTCGATTTGTTCTAAGGGCAAGGTTGCTTTTGAATCGGCAGCAAATATCAGGTGAAACCACCAGAAACCAGGTTGGTGCGTCTTCCCCCTCCTGCCCTGTTTGGGAAGAGAGTAAACTGATGCGGTGAAATTTGAGTATAAAAGTAAAAGTAATTGCGTTGATTTAAAGCACGATTTTCAGCCGAGAATATTCACGCCTTTCGTTCCGGATAGATCGGGAAGCGGTTCTAAGAAATCTTCAAAATCATCAGCAGAGAAAACAAGCATTTCGCCCGCCCCGTTATGACGGTAAAAGTCATCGCCTTCTTGCGGTTTGACGGGTTTTGTCCACCGCTCGAAATCCTCTAATTCCTCCTTTGGGTTTTGTGTAAAAAGATTGTAGGCAATGCGTTTCCTCAACAAATTTTCCTAATGCAATTGTTCGATGACCTGGTAACTATCACGGTAGTTCTGAAATCCGACGCACGGAAGTCAGATTTGCGGAGATGAAAAAATAAAACTTACCCCCAAAAGGAAAACCTCCTATTTGGATTGATCCTTCAATTTTTATAATGAATGCTGATGGAACAAATTTGTTAGATTTTCATAATCTAAAAGGATCTAATACAGAATTTTTGCCGGACAGTAAAAGAATTATTTTATTCAGGGAGGAGAAGTTCCAATTATGGTGATTGTTAATACGGTTGGAACAAATCTGCGGAAATTGATTGGAAATTAATCAACAAGTATAGTTAAAAAATTGACCTTAGAATTTTTTATTTTTTAAACTATTATTCGTAATTTGGTTAAACCTTTAGTTTTAAGATTTTTCCGACTTAGGAAATCCAAATCCGGAAAGGAACTAAATCAAATCATTTATGAGCGGTAAATCCAGTTTGACGACAGTAAATTTGAAATTAAATTTGTTGATTAGTTTAGGGTTTACCGTTTTTCTCAGTGTTCTTGGCAGCACTCAATCTCTAATTCCAATCTTGCTGAATTAACAGGCGATAAAACTTTCTGATATATGAAATCGGCTTATCATCTGGGTGACTTTATTCTATTCTAATTTAATTTGGTTTTTAGAAAATTGAAGTTCCAATAGCAAAAATTTAATCGAACTTTGACCTCATTTTCTAAATTTTGTTTTAACAAAAAGTCTTAATTTGTCTTTCACAACAATTAGTTTTTTTATTTTCTGAAAATTGAACGAAATGTCTCATTCTTTGGAATATCCCAACAAGGTTTATTATAAATTTACTTATCACTTTATTAGTTTTTTTGGGGAATTTTGGAGCTCAAGATAGGGTT
>DAORIL010000551.1:0-4768 GCA_035438525.1 Pyrinomonadaceae bacterium | reverse complement strand
GTGGAAACACTTCGTCAAAATTGATGATGGCGGACCCGCTGACAAAAGAAGAAGTAGAAGTATTGTGGCTGAAAGGTTCGGGTGGTGATTTACGAACAGCAAAACGTGATGGATTTGCGTCATTATATCTCGACAAAGTGCGAGATATGCGTTCGATCTATGAAAATGACCCGAACAATGGGGCAAAATCACCAATTGAAGACGAAATGTATCCGATGTATTCGCATTGCGTTTATAATTGCAATCCGCGAGCCTGTTCGATTGATACACCACTTCATACGCTTGTCCCGTTTAAACACGTTGACCATCTCCACCCAAATGCGGTAATTGCAATTGCTGCCTCAGTTAATCAGGAAAAATTGACCAAAGAAATTTACGGCGAAGATTTAATTTATATTCCCTGGCAACGTCCTGGATTTGATATTGGTCTAAAAATTGAGCAGCTAATTAAAGAAAATCCGCATGCAAAAGGAATCCTATTAGGGCATCACGGAATGAGTTCGTGGGATAACGATGACAAAACTTGTTACGAAACTGCATTAGAAATAATTGACCGCGCCGCCCAGTATATTGAATCAAAAGATAAAGGTGAAGACACTTTTGGCGGACAAAAATATAAAGCATTAGATGACGAAACCCGTCAAAAACTGCAAACTGAAATCATTCCATTTATTCGCGGACAAGTTTCGATTTACAAACGTTTTGTTGGAACAGTTCAGGATGATTTCAAAATGCTCCGTTTTGTAAATTCAAATGATGCACCACGTTTGGCAGAACTTGGAACATCTTGCCCCGACCACTTTTTACGCACCAAAATTAAACCGCTTTTTGTAAATTGGAACCCGGAAACAGGTGATCTTGAATCACTAAAAACTGCTATTTCAGAAGGTTTAATTGAATATCGCAAAGATTACGAAGCCTATTATAATCGCTGCAAACATCCTGATTCACCAGCAATGCGCGACCCGAATCCAACCGTGGTTTTAATTCCGGGACTTGGAATGGTGGCATGGGGCAAAAATAAATCGGAATCGCGTGTGACAGGTGAATTTTACAACTGTGCGATTGAAGTAATGCGTGGCGCGGAAGCAATGGACGAATACGAAGCTATGGATCAGCAAGAGGCCTTTGATATCGAATATTGGCTTTTGGAAGAAGCAAAATTGCAACGAATGCCCCCTGAAAAAGAACTTGATAGACAAATCCACGTTATCATCGGAGCCGGAGCCGGCATCGGACGAGAAACTGCACATCGTTTGGTCAAAGAAGGTGCACATATTGTTTGTGTTGATTTGAACGAAGCCGCGGCTAAAGAAACTGCTGACGAAATTTTGGCAAAATACGGAGCCGGAATTGGCGTTTCTGGAACAGGGATTTCAAATTGTGGTGTAGCAATCGGACTTGGGTGCGATATGACCAATCGTGAATCTGTTGCTAATTTATTTGAAAAAGTAATGTTGGCTTATGGCGGAATTGATTCGGTAATTGTTACTGCCGGGGTTTTCGTTGCTCCTGATAAATCAGGCAGAGTTGAAGATTCAAAATGGGATTTCACTTTTGGAATTAACGTCAAAGGTGCCTATATTGTTGCCGACGAAGCTTATAAAATATTCAAAAAACAGGGCTTGACCGGAAATGTGATTTTGACGACAAGTGCGAATGCAGTTGTCGCGAAAAAAGGAAGTCTTGCCTATGATACTTCAAAAGCTGCGGCAAATCATTTGGTTCGCGAGTTGGCAATAGAATATTCGCCGTTGGTTCGGGTCAATGCGGTAGCACCGGCAACCGTAGTAAAAGGCAGCACAATGTTCCCGCGTGATCGGGTGATTGCCTCTTTGTCAAAATATAATATTGAGTTTGACGAAAGGGAAGAAACTGATGAATTGACCGAAAAATTATCGAATTTTTACGCAAAACGGTCCTTGACGCAAACACCGATTGAGCCATCTGATCAAGCTGAAGCCATCTTTTTATTGGTTTCCAAACGTCTTGGCAAAACAACCGGGCATATTATTCCGGTTGATGGCGGTTTGGCAGACGGCTTTATGCGTTAAAAGTTTTACCCGTGAAATGAGTTGAAAATACTAAATAGTCATTCCAAAAATCTCCGTATTTTTGGCAAATTTCGCGGGTAAAAATGATCTGGTTTTCTTAAATTGGGGAAATTTATGTCGAAAAATTTTGAAATAGAAAGCGGTTTTATTGCCGAAGAAAATTCAAAAAAATCTGCGGAATTGGCGGAAGATTTTGAGTATTTGGCAAAAAAACTTGCCCGCCGAAATCTGGACATTCGCAATTTTGTCGAAAAAGCAAAATCGCTCGAAGTAGCTGTTCCATCTTGGGGAGTTGGGACGGGGGGCACTCGTTTTGCCCGCTTTCCAAATGTTGGGGAACCACGGAATATTTTCGAAAAACTTGAGGACTGTGCAACAATAAACTCTTTAGTCCGTTCAACTTCTGCGGTTTCCTTGCATATTCCCTGGGATAAACCGGAATGTTCTGATACATTGAAAAAATTCGCGACTGAACGGGGTTTGAAATTCGACGCGATGAATTCAAACACTTTTCAAGACCAAATCGGTCAAGCCAAATCTTATAAATTCGGCAGCCTTTCCCACGCTGATAAAGATACACGAAAACAAGCAATCGAACATAATATTGAATGTATTGAACTTGGGCAAAAAATCGGTTCGAATGCGTTAACGGTTTGGGTTGGTGACGGCAGTAATTTTGCCGGACAATCAAATTTTCGTCATGCACTGGAAAATTATCTTGAATCAATGCGCGAGATTTATGCGGCGTTACCCGATAACTGGCGAATATTTATCGAACATAAAATGTTTGAACCTGCTTTTTATTCAACTGTAATTTCAGATTGGGGAACAAATTATTATTGTGCCAGAGAATTGGGTGAAAAGGCTTTTTGTTTGGTGGATTTAGGACATCACGCTCCAAATGTTAACATTGAACAAATTGTTTCGCGTCTTATTCAATTTGGTAAACTAGGCGGTTTTCATTTTAACGATAGCAAATATGGTGATGATGATTTAGATACTGGTTCAATCAAACCATTCCAACTTTTCCTTATTTTTAATGAATTGGTTGATGCAGAATTAAGCGGTTTACCAAATTTTAATCCGGCGTATATGCTAGACCAGTCGCATAATGTTACTGATCCCATTGAATCTTTGATGGTAAGCGCAGTTGAGGTTTCCCGATCTTATGTCCAAGCCCTTTTAGTTGATAGAGAAAAATTGGAAAATGCTCAACTTAGTGGGGATGCCCTACTTGCTTTAGCAACTTTGAAAGAAGCTTTTACTACTGATGTTTCTTCAATTTTAGCAACTGCCAGAATGGAGTTGGGCGGAGCTATTGAGCCATTAAATTGTTATCGCACAAGCAATTACAGAAATATTAAAGCTAAAGAACGTCCTGCAAAAATTGGAATTTCTGCAGGTATAGTTTAAACATTCAACATTTATCATTTATTTAATTTTGATTTTTGTTGGCTGATAAATGGTAAATGATAAATGGTAAATGAACTCTACATTGCTGTTGATCTTGGAGCCGGAAGCGGACGGGTTTTTTTAAGTTCGGTCAACAATAGTTTTTTTTTAGAAGAATTACATCGTTTTCACTATCCGCCAAATTTAGAAAATGGACATTTGCGTTGGAATTTTGCAAAAATTTTTGGTGAGATAATAAACGGTTTAGCAAAGGCTAGTGTTCGGGCAAAAGAACTAGGAAAAGATATTTACAGCATCGGAGTTGATTCCTGGGCCGTTGATTACGGGTTATTGGATGAGGCAGGGGATTTGGTTGATAATCCGATTTGTTATCGAGATTCCCGAACCGAAAATGCACAGGAAATTGTTTTCAAAATAATTCCAAAAACACAGATTTTTGACAAAACAGGTATTCAGTTTTTGCCGTTTAACACGATTTTCCAGCTTTTTTGTGAAACTGAGTTGGAAAAAACAAAAACAATTTTATTATTACCGGATTTGATAAATTACAAATTGACGGGCAAAAAATTTGCAGAATATACTAATGCCACCACTACCCAGTTAGTAAATGCCAAAACAGGCAATTGGGATACGGAATTGTTGCAAAAGCTGAATTTAGATAAATCGAGATTGCCTTCAATTATTCCAGCCGGAACAGATTTAGGATTATTAAAACCTGAAATTGCAGATGAATTGAATCTGCCCAGTGTTCGTGTAATTGCTCCTGCAACACATGATACTGGGAGTGCGGTTGCAGGATTACCTTTACAAAAAAATTGCGGTTATATTTCGTCAGGAACCTGGTCTTTGGTTGGGGTTGAATTAGATAAACCATTGATAAATAACGAAGTTGCAAGATTTAATTTCACCAATGAGGGCGGAGTTTTTGGAACTGTTAGATTTTTGAAAAATGTAATGGGCTTATGGATTTTAGAATCTTGTCGGCGGGAATGGCAATCCCAGGGAATCAATACAGGTTATGAAACTATTCTTTCACAAGTTGCTGAAATTAGAGGGTTTTGTGGGTTTATTTTTCCTGATGATGAAAGGTTTTTAAACCCAAATTCGATGCTCGAAGCAATCCGCGAACAGCAAAAAGAGACAGAACAAGAGCAATCGGAAACGGTTGCCGAAATTGCCAAAGTTATTCTCGATTCACTGGCTTTCAGATATGCTTCGGTTTTGCGAACAATTGAAAATTTAACGGGAAATTTTATCGAAGGTTTACAAATTGCAGGCGGCGGCGGAAAAAATAATTATCT
>DAORIL010000550.1:0-4769 GCA_035438525.1 Pyrinomonadaceae bacterium | reverse complement strand
AAACCATACAAAGATGACTGTGAATGTTAATAACAAAATATATGGTCAATTGTTGATGCAAGTTCTCCCATCGGTAATTACTGATGAGCAAGAGCTTGCAAGATTGACCGAAGAAGTGAACGGACTTGTGACCAAAGGAATTAAACAAAGTTTGAGTCCGGAAGAATCTCGTCTGCTTCAACTTTTGACGAAATTGATCGAAGATTACGAGGACGAGCATTTTCCGATTGAAGATGCTCAACCCCACGAAGTTTTAAAATTTTTGATGGAGCAACAAGATTTGAAACAAAGCGATTTATTAGATGTTTTCGGTTCGAGTGGAATTGCTTCTGAAGTGGTCAACGGAAAGCGTTCAATCAGCAAAACACAAGCTAAAAAATTGGCTGAAAGATTTAAAGTTTCGGTTGAATTATTTATCTGAAATCTAAATTAATCAACAATTACACACTTGCTAACGCGCGTGTTTCTGCCTTTATTTAATCAAATTCTGAATTTCTCTAAATTGTTCGTGTTTTGAATCTTTCAACAATTCAAACAACACCATTTCAACATTTGTAGGAATTACTCCGCTCTGTTTCATCTTTTCGATTCCGGTGTTTTTGTCGTGGTTCAGTCGGGAAGAAATACAATCTTGTAAAAGGTGAACCTGATAACCTTGAGCTAATAATTCGTGTGCGGTTTGATTGACGCAAATATGTGATTCGATTCCGCACAGAACAATTTGAGTGGCTTTTATGGCTTCGAGTTTTTCGTTAAATGTTCCTTCGCCGCAAGCACTAAAGGTAGTTTTTTCAATTACTTCAAATTCATCAGGCAAACATAGCAAAATTTCTTCGACAGTTCTACCCAAACCTTTCGGATATTGCTCCGTTACAATAATTGGAATATTTAAAAGGGAAAATCCGCGGACGGCTAAGGAAGTTCTTTCGGCAATTAAAGCAAAATCGGGAATGGGTGAACGAAAGGCTTCCTGCATATCTACGATAACCAGAGCTGTTTTTTCCGGGTCTAAAATTTTTGGATGTGACATAAATTATTGTGCCTCTTTGTTTTTTTGTTTAGCTTCTTCGGCGGCTTTCTTTTCTCGTTTGAATTGTCGCACAAAAAGAAAAATTGAAACGGTTGAAATGATTATAACTACGATAAACATCATCGCAATAAAAAGTATTTCTGAAAATTCAGCGTTCGGCATAGTTAAATTTTAACTTACCAATTTGATTCAATCCAAACAGTCAAAACAAAAACATTGACAAAACCAATAAAGAGACTAGAATTTTTTGAGAAAGTGATGAAAAGTGGTAGATTCATATTCTTAGTTTTACTGATCGGACTCTTGTTTTCAAAAACATTTGGCAAAGATGATTGGTTTGAAATAAAAACTAAGAACTTTATTATTACGGGAAATACCAATCAAAATACGATTCAAGGAATTGCCGAAAAACTTGAAAAATTTCACCAAATTTTTACCCAAAGTTTTCCAAAAAACAAAATTCAAACTCCATTTCAAACTAATATTATTGTTTTCAAAGACGTTGATTCTCTGAATAATTACAAAATTTCAAAGGGTGCAAATAAGTATTTTCTTTCGGGAAATGATGCAAATTATGGAATTATTTCCCCTGATAACACAGAATCTTTTGAAAAAAATTTTGAAGGTTATGCAAGATTTTTGCTCGAAAATAATATTGGGAGAAATAATTTGCCATCTTGGTTGTTTGAAGGTTTAGGCGAATATTTTCAAACAATTAAATTTAATGATGATAAAAACTTTGAAATCGGGAATTCGCTCAAAAATTCGGGAATCTTACAGCAAAATAAATTAATTCCGGTAAATGTTTTATTAGAAACTGACAATTTTACACTCCAAAATCAAGGCGAAGACCGAAAAAGTCTCTTTCGGGCAGAATCATGGGCTTTGCTTCAGTTATTGCTCAAAGACTCAAATAATTTTGAAAAAGTCGAAAAGTTTATCGAAATGCGTAAACAGGGAAATGAGGTTAAGAAGTCTTTAAATGATTCATTTCAAACCAATAGTTTTCAATTAAATGAGGAGTTACCAAAGTATATCCAACAAAATAATTTCTCAAAACAAAAAAGTAGTTTAGAGTTTGGATTAACTGCCGAATCTACGCAAGTTCCGGAAACAAAAGGTTTGGCAACTGTTGCCGATTATCTGTTTTATACCGACCGTTTAAAGGAAGCAGAAGCATTAATTGAAAAAATCTTAAAAACTGAACAGAAACAAACTTTGGCATTGACCACCCTTTCTCTTATCAAAACTAAACAATTTTATTATGATGAGGCTCAAAAATTAGCCGAAAAAGCTATTGAAATTGAGCCGAATAATTTTTTGACTTACTATCGTTTGGCTTTATCGATCAGCAAACAGGGAATGACAGAATATGGATTTGTTTCAGGATATTCACGGGATGCGGCAAATCAAATGGGCGAAAATTTGATCAAGTCCATTGCATTAAACCCCCAATTTACAGAATCCTACGCCTTATTTGCGTTTATCAATTTTGTCAGAAATGAACAATTGGATGAATCTATCCAATTTATTACCCGGGTTTTGCAAATTTCTCCCGGTAATCACCAATATCAGTTAAGATTTTCGGAATTGAATATGCGCAAGGAAAAATTTTTTGAAGCAAGGAAGCTTGCCATTCAGGTTTTGCAAAACACACCAAATGAGGGGGTAAAACTTTATGCCCAAAATACAATTCAAAGAATTGATGCGACCGAATTTCAATTAGAACGAATTCGAAATGAAAAGGCCAAATTTGTAAATGACGATATTGTTTCTGAAAAGCCGTTGAGCGAAGAAGAAATAAAAAAACTACGTGAAAAAGCCACAAACGACCAAATAAAAGCTGTATTGCGTCGTCCTCAATTCGATGAAAAAAGAATTTTTGGCAACCTAAAAAGAATTGAATGTGCAAAAAATAGAATTGATTTTGTTATTTCTACCCAGACTGGTTTAATAAAATTTCAATCAAATTCGTTTGATGGAATTAACTTCCTTTCTTTAGTGCCTGAAATGTCTGATTACCGGTTAGGTTGCGGAACTTTGGTCAAGGAAAATAATGCCTCGATTATTTTTAAAAGCAACAATGATTCCTTAAAAACCGGAGAAATTATTTCAATTGAATTTGTCCCAAAAAGCTTTAAGCCTTAAAAAATGCTTTTATCTGTTGAAAATATTTTTCATACTCAAATTTCTCTCCCCCAAAATCGTTTCCTTTCCTTTTTGCCAATAAATCCTTGTATTTCCATAAGTTGGAACAAAAATTGCATAAGAGGTTTGATAGATGTTTGTTTTTAATACGTTTTGGTTAGGAATGCTTTATTTATTAACCAAAAAGCAATTGGCTTTTTTTATGAAAGCTTAAGAACAAAGAGGAACATTGGTTAAATGAAAATCTTTTACTTAGTTTTATTCCGGACACAATTAAAATGTCTGCGCGGGACAATAATTTTACTTTCTTTTTTTATACTTTTAACACCAGCTTTTTCACAAACCCAAACCAAAAAAGGCAAATTACCGGTAATCATTATTCCCGGAATTACCGGATCCCAAATTGTTAATTTAGAAACCAAGAAAACGATCTGGTTTACTTTTGGGTTCAGTAGGGATGAATTTGATGATTTACGGCTTCCGATGTCAACCAATCTCAAACAAAATACCGATTCATTAGTCGCCGGGGACATTATCCGGGAAATAAAACTACCCGGAATTTTAAAGATCTTTCCCGAAATCGGGGTTTATGAAAATGCACTTAATGCACTAAAAGAAAATGGATATACTGAGGGAGATTGGGACAATCCCCAATCATCGGACGTTTTTTACGTTTTTGGGTATGACTGGCGTAGGGATAATGTTGAGACCGCACAATTACTTTTAGAAAAAATTGAGGTCCTCAAGACTAAACTTAACCTTCCCGATTTAAAATTTAATCTGATCGCACATTCAATGGGCGGACTGATCGCCAGGTATGCGGCAATGTATGGTAAAGCTGATTTGCCAAAAAATGGTTCAATCCCTTCGCTCACTTGGGCTGGTGCCCAACATATCAATAAAATTCTGCTTTTCGGCGTGCCAAATGAGGGTTCATTTTCTGCTTTTGAAGTTCTAATCAAAGGTTATAGTTTAGCTGGACGAAAACTCCCGTTTGTGAGAGATTTGGGACCGGATGATGTTTTTTCGATTCCCTCAATTTATCAATTGTTGCCCAACGTTAACACTTCAGGATTTGTAAATAGAGATTTAAAGCCGATCCGGATTGACATCTTTAACCCAGCAAACTGGATCAAATATAATTGGGGCGCAATCAGTGATCCGAAGTTTTTAGGCAAACTCAAGGACGCTGCCAAAATTCCCAAGATTAAACCGATTGAATGGAAAATAAAAAATTCCGATGACAAAATCCTTTCTGAAACAACCTACCAGCAAGCACAACAATTTTTGGGAGCTGTTCTGAAACGAGCAAAAAGTTTTCAACTCGCTTTGGGGGTTAATGTGACCAAATCTCCCATCGAGTTTTTGGCTTATGGAAGCGAATGTGAACCGACACTTAATGCAGTAGTTCTTATTTTTGACTCTAAGAAAAAAGTCTGGCGCACCCTAACTGAGGCTGAAAAAATTAAAAACTCGAAAGGGCACGAAATTTCTAAGGATGAAATGAAGAAAGTTATGTTTGCAGATGGGGATGGGCGAATTACACGAAGCTCGTTTCTTCCTGTAATTAAAACGGGAAAGGCAATTGTCA
>DAORIL010000549.1:0-4779 GCA_035438525.1 Pyrinomonadaceae bacterium | reverse complement strand
TTAGTTATTATTTTCGCCAAATTTATCAAAAAACTCTATGACTAAAGAGGACAGGTTTTACCTGGAACTTGGAAAGCGCATTCGTAAGGCTAGAATTAATCAGCGTTTAACTCAGGAACAATTGGCTGATTTAGTTTCATTAAAAAGAACATCTATAACAAACATTGAAAAAGGCTCTCAGCGGATTCTGGCCCATACACTCCTAGAATTATCGGAAAAACTAAATATTTCAGTTAATGAGTTAATTCCTCCAAGACCTCAGAAAGGCGAAGCATTAAAAATTGAAAACTTACTTCATAAAAATAATTCTCCCGAAGAACGAGAGTTCTTAAGGTCGGTTTTGACTAAAATTAAAAAGGGATAAAAATCATGCAGTTATTGAGAGTACGAAAAACACACATAAAACAACTCGTCAAAAAAATTTTAATAGAAAATAATATTCAATCGCCATACGTTAGGATTGAGGATATTGTTAAAAATATTGGTATCGAACTTATAGAAGAAGATGCCAATGATGATATAGCTGGTTTTCTTATCAAAAATTATGATGAAAAAACAGCTATAATTGGAGTAAACAAAAACCATAAACCAAATCGGAGAAGATTCACAATCGCCCACGAACTTGGCCATTTCTTCCTTCATAATTACGAGGGGGTTCACTTCGATGGGAAACACAGCGGCTCACAGATGTTCTTAAGAGATGAAAAATCTACTAAAGGAACAGACATAGAAGAAAGGGAGGCGAATCTATTTGCTGCGGAACTTCTAATGCCAGAAATACTTCTGCAGAAAGATATTGCTAAAATTAACGAAATTTATTTCATTGATGAGGATCCCAAATTAAAAAAGCTCGCTTCAGATTATAGAGTAAGCACCCAGGCTCTTACATTTCGATTGGCAAATCTGGGCTATTTAACGCTCTAAACTACAGCTTCCAAAATGTTTAGCCAATTTTTTTATTTCAAAATGTCAGTGGGAGTAACTAGTAAAATTAATAGTTGACTATTTTAAAAACGTAAGGTATATTCGCTCTCGAATTGCTTTTTGCGATTCAATAATTTTAAGGAGAGCGAGACGATGAGTAATTTATTAATTGAAGTTGAAGAGAACGGAATTGTTGTGAAAACCAGCAACATTACTGTTTTAGATAACGATACAATCGAAACTATTGCCCAACGGGCCTCAACCGAACTGGGCATTGATCTCGAGGAAATTATCGAAAACATAGTCGGCGATTTCGGTTCGTTAAAAGCGAAACAAAACGATAAGGACAAAAAGATTAAAATCCAGCGTGTTTGTGTCGAACTACATTTTGAGTCAAAAGAGGAAAGTCAAAATTTTTCCTCAAACTCTAAATGGAGTAAGGTTCACCGGTGGGGCTGTCGGAAATTCAAAATCGCCCCTGATGCCTGCGCAAATCTAGAGTTGCGCGAAAACTCAGCCGAAGGACCAGTAATAAACGAAAACGGTAAAATCGGTTCGTTCAGCGGCTGCAAAATAGTTTGGTTAGTCAAACCAGGAGCAGAACCAAATGGATCAATACTCTAAACTATTAGCCGACATTGAATCCGAAGCCTTTAAAAAAGGCGAAGAGAATCATTTTTGGGAGCTAGACGTAATTATTGGAAATAAGGTTTATGTCTGGCTCTATGCCGCCGACGATCAGGCGTTCCTATTGGAAGCAGAGTGTTCGAATTACGGAGATGAGCCGATTCTAGGTTCATTCGTGGACTCTGTTTCCCGCCGAAGGGTTTTATCGGCATACCCGCAGGGAGATCCGGTTTTCGAGCAATGGGTCAAGTTTCAATCAGAGCCGCCGTTTATCTGCTGGGATCAAGACCGTGGCGGAATTGATGAGCATCACCCTGAATGGAAATCCCGCCAAGCATGGAAAAAAGATGATGATAGCAATACAAACCAACTAGTTTCTTATTTGGATTTCATGCGTAAGCTCCTTCACTTGCCAGGGAATGGTTACAGGCGAAAATATAATCGCTTACTTATTCCGAGGAACACATTTAATCAGACAATGTCAGGACTGAGAGAAAGGAGCGATAACTGGCGGGAAAGTGCTGGAATCTGGATCGGAAAAATTCAAAACGATATGGATTGGACTGTGGAGCAGGTGAGATTCCATCACGAGCTTTGCGATGACAAGTCTAATGCTCTGTACCTTGAACTTGCAGAGGAAGCAAAATTCCAACTTTACCGGGAACTCGCCCAAACAGGGCAAGAAATCATTGCCTTGATTCACACCCATCCCATGAGCTGGGTAGGGCTGAGTCACACAGACGCAAACAATCAAATTTCTTCTCAAATCGGATTCTGGTCTCTAGTCGTTCCCTGGTATGGCCGTGAGCCATGGAATCTGGATCAAATTGGTGTTCATGTTCGTAGTCGGGCCGGTTGGAATCATTTGTCAAATGAGGAAACAGTCCAACGTGTTCTTATAACTTAAAGGCTATGCAAAATTACGAAAACCGCGTGATAAACGGCATCCTCAAAGCGGATCAGGTGACGCTCACGCCCGAAATCGTCTTCGAGCGTTTATCGAGTAACATTCAAATTATTGTGGACGATGAAAGATTAAATTGTGACGACTTGTGGCCCTGCGTTTGGGCTTTGACTAAAGTGTTGGAAAAGCAATTTTTTGGAGAAATTTATGTTTGCAGTAAAGCAACGGTTTCAGATTTGCCTCGCCCTGTTCAACTCGGTAAGCGTGTGATTTTCACGACTGAGAAAATTGAGGCCGAACTAACGATTGGATTGGGAACAAAGCCGAACAGTATATCCGAAAAAAATTGCTTTTTTGGAGATGTGCGCGGGTCACGCATTTCTTTCGGGCATATCCTGCCTGAAGGAGAAAAGGGACATCCGATTTCCTGTTTTGCCTTGGCCGGATACCTCGGTTATGCAGCGCTCGCAAAAATCATTGGGATTCCAGATTTTCGGGCCGATTATGCGATGACATATCTCGATCTACCTTTTACACCCGAATTGAGCCGAAATTTTAGCAAAGGTCTAACTATTGTCGGTTTAGGACAATTGGGTCAAGCTTATCTCACGCTTTTGTTTTTCCTCAATCGCTCTGTTGAGCAGGAAATATTTCTGCTTGACAAAGATCGTTTCGAAGATCCGAACTACCATACACAAATTCTTTTGGACGAAGATAAGCAGTGGACTGGAAGACCCAAAGCACTTTACTTAGAAGAAATGTTTAAAAAGTTCGGCTGGAATGTCCGCGGCGAAAAAACGGAATTGAAATGGGGTTGGTCGCGTCCGTTGCATCACCCACCGCTGGCAATGCTCGGTCTAGACAAATTCGAACCCAGACGGATGGCGATGAATGCAGGTTATGATTGGATTTTCGAGTCTGGTTTGGGCACCTCTTTTCTTCATCCCAAAGTATCCTGGCATTCATTGCTTCCAGTCGAAAATAATGAAAAATTCTTCAAAGATGAGGCCGCCACTCCACTACAGGAAACGCCGATTTCTGATTTCGAAAAAAGTCTGCAAGATTCTACTCCTGGCGGTTGTGGCTGGGTAACCTATAAGGGGATTTCGGCAACGGCCCCTGCCATGGGATTAGTCGCTTCAGCATTCGTTTGGTCGGAAATTTTCAATCACAATACAGAAAACCCGTTATCAATTAAAGGAAACGCTTTTCTCTGGACGCCTTTATTACCTATTTTGAGAGAAACTCTTTAGCTTACCTCAAGAAATTAATAACAGATGCGCGACTAATTTTTAATTTTTTGGCGATTTGAGTATTGTTCAAACCTTGTTTATTAAGTTTCCTAATTTCCTCTTTTTTGAGCGAAGCCGTTTTCGGCCTTCCATGTATTTTGCCTTTTTCCCGGGCATTAGCAATTCCGGCTCTAACCCGTTCGCCTATTATATCCCTCTCGAATTCAGCAAAGGTCGAAAGCATTCCGGCCATTGCTCTCCCGGATGGAGTAGAGAAGTCCAAAGATTCGGTCAATGATACAAACACCACACCGATTTCCCGGAGTTCATTTAAGGTCATAACCAAATCCGGTAACGAACGCCCGAACCGATCCAGTTTCCAAACCAGGATTGCATCAATCTCACGCCGCTTCGCCATTAGTAAAAGTTCTTCCCGCTTCGGGCGAGTTTTGGCTCCCGATCCAATCTCTTCAACTTCAGCCGTCAAGATCCAGCCGCGATGCTCTATATATTCTTTCATCTTTTGGAGCTGCATTGGCAGAGTTTGTTGATCGTGCATTGAGATGCGCGCGTAGATTCCGACTCTCATAACTGAACGATAATATATAGAGGAAAAGGTGTCAAAAAACTATAGTTTTCTGACACCTCAAAATTGATCACAAAATTTCAATAAAATTCAGTGTTTAACACCGGGATTTTTAAAGGGGTTTTTTGACACCCGGTTTGGGGCGTGAATTTTGACCAGATGGATTATTTGTCATTTGTTGATTCTGAGGCCCGCTAGGACTTTGATTGTTAAATGAAGTCGGTTTAGCTAATTTTAAGGTGTTCGAAAAAACAAACCCATTCATAAACAATCCTTCTCCTTTCGAAAAATCCCTCAATTTAATCATCAACAACTTTTTATTTGCTAAAAGCGGAATCATCGCCAGTTTTTGCCCATCCTGAGTCGGCTGGACTTGGAGGGTAGCGGGGGACTGAGGGAACCAGTTCTGTCCGCCGTCAATCGAAACCTGTGAGATGTAATCAATCGTGGTTGCGTATTATGGGACAACTTGAACACCAATTATGCGGGAAAATGAACACTCATTA
>DAORIL010000548.1:0-4791 GCA_035438525.1 Pyrinomonadaceae bacterium | reverse complement strand
CGGAAAGTTGGCAGTTGCACTATTTGCTCTTTGTTTCAACTACTGATTCGCATTCAAATATTGTGTAGGACTTGCCAAAGCTTGTAATTTTGAAGGACTAAACGCAATTTCAGCTGATCCGTGATACTCACTTGATCCGCCTTTGGTGACAACATTAATAACTCCGCCGGTTGCGCCTCCATATTCTGCTTCAAAACCGCTTGATTTAAT
Organism: Pyrinomonadaceae bacterium; assembly: GCA_035438525.1. Classification (GTDB taxonomy): domain Bacteria; phylum Acidobacteriota; class Blastocatellia; order Pyrinomonadales; family Pyrinomonadaceae; genus JAIBCC01. Next base: position 4,581 of record DAORIL010000548.1, on the reverse strand, counting down.
CTGAACTTCCTGAACCAGTGAAAATGGCACATTGCTGTTACTGTTAAGAACACCTGTTCGGGCATTTGTAACTTCTTGTCCGTCAATAATAAAAGTATTTTCCGAACCGCTTGACCCGTCTACTTGAAACCCGCCAAGTTCAGGTCTGGTTGCCGGAGAGACTTTGAGCAAACTGCTAAAATTTGTTCCTTTTGGTAAAAGTTCTGCAGTTTGTGCGGTAATATTTGTTTGAATTTTTGAGTCGGTTGTGTCAATTGCTGCACCTTCGGCAGTTACATCAACTACTGCACCGACTTGTCCGCCCAGTTCGATAAGGACGGGGGTAGATTTACCTAAAACGACTTGAATATTTTCTAATGTCTTAACTCCAAAACCATTAGTGGGGGCAACGGTCAGGGTGTAAACTCCCGGTGGGACTTGTAAAATGCGTTGATAACCATCTTCATTTGTGGTTATAACTCTTTTGAACGCTGTTGTGTTTGAGCTATCCGAATTAACAACTGAAACCGAGGCATTTGGAATTACTGCGCCTGTTGCGTCTTTGATCGTAATTTCAATGCTGCCTGTTGTTTCCTGTCCAAAACCTACTGCAATTATTGTCAAACATAAGATCGATGACAATAATAACGATTTAATTAATTCTTTAAATTTAAAACTCACCTTTTTTTTACTCCTTGTAATTTTACTACTTAGTGTCAGGTCTAATTCCTCGTTATGTTCGAGTTTATTTTTTGCAACTATGAAGCCAATCACAAAAAATGGTAAACGATTGAGTGAGTATCATTTACAAAAACTTACATTTGATTACCGAAAGATTACGAAATTCCGGGCAACCCAAAAAAGGTTTGTGTAAAAAATAAACAATTTGTAGTTTTAGATCAGAAAAGTTGTCTGTTTGATAAATTGGTTGGATAGGGCGGTTTTATAGGATTTAGGAGCATAAAGCTCAAATAATCCGATTTTAAACCTTTTGGCTGAAATGGCTGTAGATTTAAAACTATTTACAATTAATTTACGTTTCTTTACGTTTCTTTACAATGGGTTTTCCAGTAAATTTATAAATTTTGCTGAATTCTGTTTAGAATTTCGGATTTTATTCAAAAAAATACAACTTAATTTTCAATTTGATGGATTAGAGGCTTTTTTCCAAGACGATTTTTATTTCATTTCGCTCATTTCGTTGAAGTTCAATAACATCAAATCCGTGTTTAATATTGAGAATGAGCATTGGTTTAAAAGTATTCTTGGTTTTTGTTTGAACGATCTGGAAATTACTGTTTTTGCACCACGAATGCTGCCGTTTCATTAATTCATCGGCAATTCCTTGTTTTCTGAATTCACTTTTAACTCCCCCAATCCAGCTATAAAACTTAGTGGAATCAATCTGATAGCCAAGTTTGAAACCGACAATTTCCTTATCCGAAAAGGCTAAAACTGTAAAAAGCTTTTCGGCGGAATTTATTCTTTGAGAAAACTTTTCCAAATCAGTTTTAGCAAAGATTGATTGGTAAAATATCCTTATTTTTTCCAAAAGCGTCGGATTTGGCATTCCTTCTAGTTCTACAAATCGCATCATTATTAAAATTATTTTTGGCGATTGAAAATAAAAGCGTTTTCAACCTTTTCCATTCCAATTTTTGGGTAATATTCCATTGCATCGGGAACGGAAAGCAATAAAACCATTGATTGTTCGCTGACAGTTTCACGCGTCATTTCGACCAGTTTTCGACCAACTCCCGCTTTTTGAAAATCTGTTCTAACCGCCAAATCTGCTAAATAACAGCACCAGACAAAATCCGTCAGCGAACGCGAAATCCCGATCAATTCAGTTCCAACCCAAGCACTAATTACCAAAGTTGAATTGGCAAACATTTCCGTAATTCGTGCTTCGTCATGAATCGGTCGCGGAAGTCCGCAATTACCGTAAAGTTCGATAATTTGGGCAGCTTTAATTGGGGCGTTGATTTTATATTCGATATTGTTCATTTATTGACTTATATTTGTAAGTGAACCGCTGTATTACTTTTAAATTATAACTGACTTTGTTTTGATCTTTATTTTGAATAGATAAAAAACTTCGTCGCTTTGAACTATTAAAGTAACGAAGTTTCTTATAATACAACCCTCAAAAATTACCTTTTTAATTTTAAGGCAGCAGCAATTTTATCTTTATGACTATCATGAGTAATAATTTCTTTAGTTTTGGCATTTCTAAAAGCAGCTCCGCTATGATCAACCCAAGCCAATAAAAGTCCCGGTTTAGCATTGATAAAAGAAAGTTGCCGTCCTCTTTTGTCTGGGGGAATCTTTGCCAAAATTTCTTTAATTGCTTGTGTGGCCTCGATTAGTTGACTATCATGAAATTCTGATTCTTCTGCCTCTAATAAGTTGGCCAGTGAACAAAGATCACCTTGATTACTACAACCTACCTCATCTCCGCAAATTCCATAGCCGCAAGTTCCATCTACGCAGCCGGTTTCTGTTTCCATTTTTTCTCCTACAAATAAAATTTAATTTTAAAACCAATAATATTCTACTAAAACATCTATTTTGTAGGAGATAAAACTTTTTATTTTTTACTTAAAATCACTAATCATTAAAACATCGGACGATTCATTTCCCCGTGAAAGAATAAAACTTTTCCCGTCTTTGGCCAATTCAAATTTCCAGATCTGTCCTGACTCAAAGAAGGTCAATTGCTTTGGCGGGCTACCATCTAACGGCTGCTCCCAAAGGTTATGAGTTTGAGAGGTTCTGTCAATATAAATCAATGATTTACCGTCCGATGACCAGCGAAACAGTCTGGTTTTAACAATTGCCGGAAAATCAAATGTTTTTATTGGTTTCCCCCCTTCGATTGGAATAATGGCAATTTTCTCTCTTTCGTTGGGATTCGGAATATATTCACAGGCAAAAGTTTTTCCGTCAGGCGATACTACAGGATAACTTGATTCAAAGTCAGTCAACTGGACAGATTCACTTGTTGCCGGATTTATTTTCCAAATGGTTGACAATTTTTTAGCGTCTTTTTGTGCATAAAATACCCATTTCCCATCCGGCGAAAAGTTCGGACTAGATTCCGTTAAATCCGGTGTGTCCTTCAAAATGGCTAAATTCGTCCCGTCTGTATTTACCCGCCAAAGATTAGTGCCTTTTGGACTGATCGAAATAAAAACAATAAAATTATCGTTTGGCGAAGCAATCGGGGCACCGACTGATTCTTCATTAAAGATCAATTGATGATTGTCGCTGCCGTCTGCATTAACAATCCATAAATTAAAAAGCCCTGCCTTTCTGACAGTATAAACAATTTTGCCGTCATTAGTTTGGGTAACTCCGCCGATCCCTTCATCCTTACCTTCATCGAAAGTGATTTTTTTAGTTTTTTCGGTTTTTCCATCAGGAACAGTCCAAACATTAAACAGCCTTTCTTCTTTGGCAGTTACCAAAGATTTATTATCTGCCGTTAAACTTAAATCAAAATAAGTATTAAGATCATTGGTTATTCGTTTGACTTTACCATCGGGATAAGAAATAAACCAGATTTGGGAAAACTGTGTGTCAAAATCGCGTCCGGCAAGTATTATTCCGCTTCCGTCAGCTAAAAAACGTAAGCCGTTGATACGATTCCATGCAGGCGTTGGAATTTGTTTTTCTGAACCGTCAGCCAAATTAAATTCAGACAGAAAGGCTCTTTCGCCCGCGCCGAAAACATCAGCTAAAATAGCTTTTCCATCGGGTCGCCAGGTCAAACGAGTTGTTATATTTCCGGGTTTGACCGTGGCTAATAGTTGCGGTGATTCGCCTTTAATACCGGAAATCATAATCGAGGTTTGTGAAATAATATAAGCTAGCTTTTGACCATCCGGAGAAAAAGCAAAAAAAGCTCCGATGTCACTCAATATTTTTCGCGGACTTCCGCCTAAAACCGGAATTTCATACAAATCATTAGCTGCATCATTTTTGGCAGAAGTATAATAAATAGAATTGCCGTTAGGAGAAAATGAAATTCCGTTATAATCAACATCGGCAGGCGGCATTATTTCCGCAACGCCGTCTAAACCGACTTGGCGCACCATCATGGCTTGTTTGCCCTCGGTTTTTAAGACATAGGCGATATATTTTCCATCCGGGGATATTGCCGTGACGTCTGAGCTGCGACCTTCGAAAGTTAATTTGGAAAGCCGCATTTTTTCAAAAGGATTTAATAACGACATTGCCCGCGACGCGGCCGGCAACCTGCTGGTCACCGGCTCCTTCAGCCTGACCGCCGACTTCGACCCCGGACCGGGCCGGGCCAACCTGATCGGCAAAGGCACGGGGAAAGACATTTTTGTCGCCAAATACGACGCCACCGGCCAATACCTGTGGGCCTTCAACCTCGGCGAAGCCGGACAGGATGAAGGTTTCGGCATCACTTCCGACGCCAGCGGCAACGTGTACGTGACCGGATACTGCGAAGGTACCGGCATCGACTTCGACCCCGGGCCGGGCTCGGCCATCCTGGACGGCACAGGCCCGAATAACGAAAGTGCCTTCGTCGCCAAGTACAGCCCCGCCGGCGATTACCTCTGGGCTTTC
>DAORIL010000547.1:0-4799 GCA_035438525.1 Pyrinomonadaceae bacterium | reverse complement strand
AAAAGCGAAAAATATTTCTACTGCACCATTTTGCACAATGGAACGGACGGATCTCTTTTTCTCATATCGGGTGGAAAAAAGAAAATTTGGCAAAACCGGAAGATTGATGTCGGTGATTGGAAGAAAATAGTTTTATCTGTTTTTCTCTGTGGCTATTTAATTCTGAATATTAAAGTAATTTCTTTCTTTTGCGGCGGATAGCAAACTTCGTTGGTGCAGGCTTGGTAACCAACTACAGCGCGGATATTTATCGTTTTACTTTTGGTTTGTTTAGGCACGCTGAAGGTAAATGGAATGATCGTTTTTTTCTCGTAAACATTAATTTTTTCCTCCGAAAAATCAAACTTTTTATCTTTGCCTTTTGGATAAATAATTTTGAGGTTTGTTACTTCGCTGCTATTCAATTTTACAATGGTTGGAATCATAAATTCGCTGGTCGGTTTATTTGAATTTATATGCAGTTCTCTGGGAATTAATAAAATAATCGAGCCCTTTCCGGTTGCCCCGCGTTTAACGGAACTATTGTTTATTGAACTACTTACAGCGATAGTTTGAGCATTTGCAAGGAAAGAAAAAACGGTCAGAACAGCTAACGTAAAAAATAATTTGATGGCATTTTTTTTCATAAGTTTCACTTTAGATTAAAGCTGTTTAACAGTAATTTTATTCCGTCAGCATATTTTTCTTCGTATTCGGGAATTACGGAAATTTCCAGTTCAAAAGATTTATTCAAACTTTTATTTATCAGAGTTTTTTTATAAGTTTTGATGGTTACATCCTGCTCAAATTTTTCCGACTCCAGAATATTTACGTCATAATCGATCCCGTCTTTTTCATTAACAACCACCCAACATTGATTAAATTTTTCTGCTTCATCTTCGCCAAATTCTTTCGAATAAGCCTCAAACATAAATTCTGATCTATCTTTGACCGGAATTATCAAACCTTCGGGTTTTGTAATAGTAAAATATTCATTCTCAAGGGCTTCCGGTTCGTAGGCTTGTTGCGCCGCCTTTTTTATTTTGGTCGAAACATACGCCATCAAAGCAACTATGATGACTCCGACAATTAAAATTTCCATATTCTAATTTTAACGCAAAGGTGCAAAGATACAGAGGGGCAAAGGATAAAAGGTAAAAGTAAAGAACAATTTTTAAAGTTTTATCTGTTTAAAAAACTTTGCGTCTTCGCGCCTTTGCGTTGAAAAATATTTTCACCTTCCGATTTGAACCAAATTCGGTTGCGTCTTAGCCGCGAGTTGTCCGCAAGCGGCGTAGATGTCACGCCCACGTGGACGGCGTAAATATGAATCAACTCCGTTTTCGGCTAAAACTTGCTGAAACTGCTCAATTTTTTCCCAATTCGACGGCTGATATTCCAATGGTTCAGCCGGATTATGCGGAATCAGATTTATCTTGACTCGCCGTAAATCGTATTTCTGCAATAGATTAGCCAGGTCTTGTGCGTGTTCGGCTGAATCATTAACATTACCTAACAAAACATATTCAAAGGTAAATCTTTCGCCGCGCCGCAGGGATTTTTGAAATGTTTTAGCGGCTGTAAAAAGTTCGTCTAAGTTCCAACGCTTGTTGACCGGCATCAATTTGTTACGCAATTCATCATTTGGCGAAGAAAGTGAAATCGCAAGATGCGGACGATTTTCGAGCTTTGCAAATTCGTAAATCTTCGGGACAATTCCGGCGGTTGAAACTGTCACCCGATTCGGCACGATAAAAAGTCCGTCTTTTTCGGACATAATTTGTAGTGCCTTGATTAAATTTTCAAAATTCAGAAACGGTTCACCCGCCCCCATTGCGACCAGATTTGTGCCGTGCGGAGTTTCGCCTGCCACACCGTAAACATCATTGAGAACAATAATTATCTGCTCAATAATTTCGCCTGACGTCAGATTTCGCAATAATCCGAGCTTGGCAGTCAAACAAAAATCACATTGCAGGGGACAACCCGATTGCGAAGAAAAACAAATCGTATCGCGTGATTCAGTTGGAATAAATACGGCTTCGACCGGAAAATTATCGTGTGTTTTCATCAAAAACCGGCGTGTTCCATCTTCGGAAACATAACGCGATTCGACAATCAGAGTTGAAGTTTGGGCAACTGCGCCGAGCTTTTCCCGAAAGGCTTTCGGTAAATCGGTAATTTCATCAAATTCGCGCACACGACGGGCGTGAAGTGCCGTAAAAATCTGTTTCGCACGATATTTCGGCTCGCCATTTGATGTGACAAATTCGGCAAGTTCGTCTTTTGTTAATCCCTGAAGATGGATTTTTTCGCTCATCACAGTTATTTTAACGAATTTCGCTGACAAAAACATCTAAAGGATTGTTTTAATTGTTTGAAGTTTTTACAATGGACATACGCAAAATATGAAAACAAAAACAATCTCAGGATGTTTTTTGGCAATTCTGGTAGCGGTGATTATTGTGGCCGCCTGCGCTTGGTTTGCCTACAAGATGCGCGAAACGACGGTTGAAAATCCGCCGACCAATGAACCGCCCCCAACATCAACTGCCCCGACTTCCAAAGAAAGTGAATCGACTCTCAACAAATTTTTACCGCTTGGCAATCCGTCAAATGCTGTTTTTAATCAATCAAGTCCTGATAATTATTTGATGCAGGGCGAATATTTTTCGCTTTCATACAATCGTAGTAAAGGCATTCCAAATTGGGTAATGTGGCGGTTAAATAAAAATTCATTTGGCGAAGCGGAACGTCAGAATGATTTTCGCCCTGATGAGCGTTTGCCGAATGGGTGGACAATTATTACTCCAAAAGATTATACCAATAGCGGCTATGATCGCGGACATCTTTGCCCTAGTGCGGATCGTTCAAACTCGGAAGGCGCAAACAGCACGACTTTTTTGATGACTAATATGGCTCCGCAAACGCACGATTTGAATGCCGGACCCTGGGAAAAATTGGAGAGCTATTCGCGTAGTGTCGCTCGACGAAATATGACGCTTTACATCATTGCCGGACAATATGGCGATAAAGGAAAAATTAAAAATAAAATTACGATTCCGACTAATTTTTGGAAGATAATTATTGCTGTTCCGAATGGTGAAAGTATTAATAAAAACTCAAGAATTGTCGCCGTTGATATGCCAAACGTGACGGGCATTTCTAATACAAATTGGCGCGATTATAAAACTACCGTTCAACAACTCGAACAAAAAACGGGCTACAATTTTCTCTCAAGTCTGACTGCTGATGTTCAAAGTGTTTTGAAAACCCAGATTGATACAAAACAGTGAGAGTGAGGAAGTGAGAAAGGGGGCAAACTAAAGCAATAACCTTAATTATTGTTTTAGTTGTCCGTAAAAGATCTGTGCTAACTTTCTTAACTGTTCGCTTTCTATCTGAAGGTAAGCTCTGGTTGGGTATAAAGCATTTTCTTTACCGAAGTTATCCAGAAAAGTTTTAACCGCTCCATATAGCTCGGTGATTTGTTCATTTGTCAGATTAAGTTGTTCATGTTTTTGATTTTCGAGGTTTTCCATAATTTTTACTCCTGCCATTCGCCGCCGCATTTAAGGCAAATTAAGGAACTTTCCCAAACTTTGATTTTTTCCTGCCACAAAATTCTTCTCTTCAGAGTTTTATGGCGAAAGCTTATTTGTAGGGTTTTTAAATATCCGGCAATGGCGAATATGGGAATAAGGATTTGCAGTTGGATTCTCCAAAAAGCTTTTACAATATCACTTATAATTATTCCGACAATCATTCCCGCCAAACCACCAAAAACAGCAATAAAAAGTTCGAAACTGCTGATATGTGGTTTGGGCGGCGGAGATGTTCTCTCCAACATTAGGTGTTTGAATTTTGATTTATCGCGGTTTCCTTTGAATTTAGCATTTTCCGAAAACACTTTAGAGAAATCGTTGTTTAAGGCACTTTGATAAATTTGTTGAAACGAATGTGTATTGTCTGACTGACAAATCGGACACAAAGATTGGGGGGTAGTCAATCTCATTATATAATTTGTTTTCTTTATTGGATTATTTTTAGAATAAAGAAAGAAACTTCCTTTATTTCTTCCAAAAATTAAGGTAACAAAAAGTTTTCAGTTTATCTGCTCACTACCCGACATATAGATGAAAAATCTTCAAAACAAAAAGCGGAAGTTTGAATTTATTTTTCATACTTCCGCTTTCATTTTTTAAGAGTCCCGACACGCGAGACTTAAACTTGAGCCTTATCAGCCCTCGACCAGAACGAACTTGCTAATCGCCGATTCTTCTTGAACTTTGATACTCGCAATATTTTTGAACTCAGTTTCGCTCAAAATAGTTGGAAGATTTTCATCCGTAAAAGTTGGATCAGCCTTATACCAGGATTGTCCTTCAAAGTATTTTTGCAGTTTTGCATCTTTGAAAACTCTGCCGTGTTTGGCAAAAATTTCGTTCCGCAAAAGTCGTAAATCTTCTGCATACATTCCGTAGAAAAACTCTTCAGGCAAAACCTCAGTGGTAATTTTTTCCCGCATTTTGGCTTCGTAGGCTTGAAGCAGTTTAACATTGGCTTCCTCGGTAGCGTTCAGTTTGACTTTCTTTTGGTCTTTCAAAGGTTTATACCAAGGCTGCCATTCAAACGCCTGTTTATATGCCGCAATCGTAAATTTCTTTCCACGCCGGGCGAAAAATTCATTCTGCATTAACCGCAAATCGTTAAAACCAACCCCTTTAAGCTGTTCTTCTTTGAGTAATACATTTTGGAATTTATCCATATCGCCAAAAGAAATTTCGACTTTGCGGTCTTCGTTTCGCTTGGCGATGAAT
>DAORIL010000546.1:0-4808 GCA_035438525.1 Pyrinomonadaceae bacterium | reverse complement strand
CCACTGACCTTAATTACTGACCAAAAACGTAAGGAGAAAACTATGCCAAGCAGAGCATTATTAACCGCTGCAACCGGGATGCAGGTTCAGCAGCAAAATGTGGATAACATCGCCAACAATTTGGCCAACGCTTCGACTGTCGGTTTCAAACGGACCCGGCTCGAATTTCAGGATTTGCTTTATCAAAATTTACGAGCAGCGGGCGGCGCGGCAAATGCTTCGACTCCGCTTCCGGTCGGTTTGCAAATCGGACTGGGAGCCCGTTCCATCGCCTCAGAAAAAATCTTTTTACAAGGCGATTTTAAACAGACGGAAAACCCTCTGGATATGGTTATTGAGGGCAGCGGATTCTTTCAAGTTCGTCAATCAAACGGCGATCTGGCTTATACTCGCGCCGGACAGTTTCATTTGAATAATCAGGGGCAAGTAGTCACCGCAACCGGAGAAACGCTCGAACCGGCAATTACCGTCCCAACCGAAGCGACAAGCATCACCATCGGAAATGACGGAACGGTTTCGGTCACGCTTCCTGGACAATCAACGGCACAAAATGTCGGACAAATTCAACTCGCGATTTTTGCCAACCCGGCAGGACTTGAAGCACTCGGCAGAAATCTTTTCAAAGAAACCGGAGCATCGGGTCAAGCTGTAGTGGGTTCGCCTGATTCAAACGGAATGGGTCGAATCAACCAAGGTTTTGTAGAAGGCTCGAACGTCAATGTGGTCGAAGAACTCGTTAATATGATTTCTGCACAAAGAGTCTATGAAACTAATTCAAAAGTAATTTCCACCGCTGACAGGATGCTCGGAACGATAAACCAAGCCGTTTCTTAAGAATGATTTAGCCACAAAGGAAATAGAGAAATATGAGAAAAATAAAGATTAAAAATTCTTTAATGTCCTCTTTGTTCCCTCTGATCTTCGTGGTAATTATTTGCTTGTTCTTTAGTCTGTCAGTTTTGGGGCAAAGCAAGGTCCTGATTAAAGTTTCACAGGAAACAATCGTTGAAAGCGATCGGATAGAACTTGGCAAAATCGCAAAAATTTTAGGTGATTCAACAAAAACCGAACGTTTAAAATCAATTTCGCTAGGTTATACCCCGAACATCGGAATGACTCGTGAGATTTTTCGTTCACAAATCATTTTGGCAATTAGCGCAGCAGGTTTTACCGAAAATGAAGTTTCTCTGGAAACTCCCGCGAAAATTCTCGTTCACCGGGCAGGACAGGAAATTTCTGCTAATCAAATCCGTGAAGCAGTCGAAAAAGCTGTTTTGAGTCAATTTTCAACGGATAAAGTTTCGGTGCAAATTGTCCGGCTTGATTTACCCGAAAATTTTCAGGTTCCGACTGGAAAAACGGAAATTCGTATCACAACGCCAAATGTCTCAAATCCATTTCGTCCATTTTCGTTGCCAATCGAAATAAGGATCGATGATAAAACAGTTCGGCGTTTTGCCGTCAATCTTGAAATCGCGGCGTTTACCGAAATCCTGGTTGCAGCCAGAGAGTTGACGGCAAACTCTAAAATTGTCGAATCGGACGTTCGGTTTGAAAAACATCGGCTCGAAAAACCGATTGCAACTTATTTACGCGAAACCAACCGTCTCCGCGGAATGGTTTTACTCAAAAATATCTCAGATGGAATGCCAATTACAACTGATTTAATTACTGCCGGTTATGTCATCAAAAGTGGTGATTTGGTTCAAATCGAAGCTCAATCCGGGACTTTCAAAATTACTATCAAAGGTGAAGCCCGGACTTCAGGAAAAATCGGCGACCGAATTTCGGTAAAAAATTCACAATCGGGCGCAATTTTACAAGCCATAGTAATAGATCAGGGCTTGGTCAAAATAAACTTCTAACATTATGAAACTAAACATATTTACATTCTTTTTAATTGTTTTTGCAGTATTTTTCACAGCATCCGCGCAGGAAAAAAAAGAAAAGAAGAAGAAATCAAAAGATCAACCGACTTTAACCGTTGTGCAAGTTCAGGAAACACCGCCGGTGGTGCCGGCTCAAGTTCAGCCAAAAGCTCAAAACGGCTCACTGTTTACCGATAATTCAGCCAATACAAATCTTTTGCGTGATTTTAAAGCCCGTCAAGTGGGTGATTTGATATTTGTTGATGTCGTCGAAAACAGTTCGGCAACTGTCAGTTCAGGAGCAAAACGCAATCGGGATTCGGGAACTGTGGGAGGGATCGTTCCGCTGGTAAATGCAATTCCGGTCAACGGTGCGGCTGTGGTGGGTTCAGTTATCGGCGAATTGGGGAACCGCAAATTTGAAGGAAAAGGCTCGACCGAAAGAAGTAGTAAGGTCAACGGACGGATTGCCGCCCGGGTCATTGAAGTTCTGCCAAACGGCGATCTGCGAATCGAAGCGGTTAAAATGGTTAAAATAAATAAAGAAACTGAAGAACTTGCCGTAACCGGAATTGTCCGCCCTAATGACCTCGCGGCAGACAATTCAATCGAGACAATTTTCATCGGAGATTTGCGGGTTGAATTCAATGGCAAGGGAATTGCATCAGCAGATAATGCACCGGGATGGTTATTCCGGTTATTTGATAAAATTTCTCCTTTTTAGCCTGACAACTCAGGGTAAGCCGTTTCAGAAACCCGGCTTACCCATTTTTATAAAAATGCGTAATTATAACGAAATAAACAAGTTTTCAAAATTTAACGGATTGCAATTAAGAAGAATTGCCCCGTTTTTTGCGCTTTTATTCGTAATATTCCCGGTAACCTTTTACTGTCAGAAATTAGACACGGATCTAACTGTCCGTGTCAAGGATTTGGCAGACATCGAAGGTGTTCGTTCAAATCAACTGATCGGCTATGGTCTGGTGGTCGGCTTAAACCGAACCGGAGATCGCGTTCAGCAAAATATTTATGCGAAACAAACTTTGCAAAATCTTCTGGAAAGAATGGGTATTTCAACCGAAGCCGCAACCTTAAAACCGGAAAATATCGCAACTGTCCTGGTCACTGCGAACTTGCCGCCGTTTGCCCGCCAGGGCTCGAAACTCGATGTCACGGTTTCATCGATCGGCGATGCCCGTTCGCTCCAGGGCGGAACTTTGATTTTAACTCCGCTTAAAGGAATTGATGGCCAAATATATGCAGTTTCTCAAGGGTCTATTTCAATCGGCGGGATTTCGGCAGGAAACACCGGAAATTCAGTTGAAATAAATCACCCGACTGTGGGGCGGGTTCCGAATGGGGCAATCGTTGAAAGAACGGTTCCGACTGAACTTGCTGCAAACAATCAATTGACATTGGTGCTTCGCAACGAAGATTTTTCAACTGCATCACGGCTTAATCAGGTTATAAATGCTGAATTCGGAAAAGGAACTGCCAAAGCCCTCGATGGTAGAAATGTTGAGGTAAATTTGCCGGAAAGCTTTTCAGATAACAGGGTTGGTTTTATTGCCGAACTTGAGAATCTACGTCTGACTCCCGACAAAATTGCCAAAATAATTATCAACGAACGCACCGGAACAATTGTGATGGGACGTGAAGTTCGGATCGCAGCGGTTGCTATTTCACAAGGCGGTGTGACCATTCGCATTGGAACTGATTACGATATTAGCCAGCCAAATCCTTTATCCAGAAACGGTGAAACAATAATTGTTCCTAAAACTACGGTTGATGTGAAAGAGAAAAAAGCTGAGTCAATTTTACTTCCTGACGGTGCAACCGTTGACGAAGTTGTTCGCGGACTTCGCACGCTTGGTGTTTCTGCCCGTGACATTATCAGCATTTTGCAGGCGATAAAATCTGCCGGAGCAATGAACGCCGATCTGGAGATGCAATAAAAATGAATTTATCACCATTAGAACAAATCAATAATCTTCAAACCAAACCAAATGCTCAGTCACCAGAGGCCATCCGCAACGCAGCTATGCAGTTTGAGGCGGTTTTATTAATGCAGTTGACCGCAGCTTTGAGCAATACGGGCGGTGATGACGAGGATTCACTCTTTGGCAGCGACGGCGGTTCAGGTTTGGCAAAACAAATGTTTTCTGAACAGCTTGCAACAACAATGGCTGAGTCAGGCGGAGTTGGTTTATCCAATCTGATCATGCAGCAATTCGGTGCAAACCAACCAAAATCAGTTTCCGGAAATCCCAAAAATCTTTCTAACGTGATGGCGGCTGTCAAAGATATCAAGGAAAATAGTCCCCAAAACTTTAACAATCCTGTGAATTCAATTTCCAATTTGAATCAGGTTGAAACGGAAATGAATTCAACTGTTGGTGATTCGCCCGAAACTCAAACGCCTATGGATAATTCGGTAAATCTCAGTCGTTCGCGGATTATCCCCGAAGTTCCGATTAATGAAATTGCCTCTGTTTCAAGAGAATTTGGCAATTCCGGCACGAATTCTGTTTCAGAAAAAGTAATGTTTCGGATGCCAGTCAAGGGAAGAATCTCCTCCGGATTTGGTAACCGGTTTCACCCGATCGATAAAAAAGTTAAATTTCATGCCGGAGTTGACATTGCTGTTCCATTGGGAACTCCAGTTAGTGCAACGGGACAAGGTATCGTCACTTTTGCGGGATCGCGTGACGGATATGGCAACATGGTAATCATTCAACACCCTGACGGAAGAGAAAGTCGTTATGGTCATTTAAGTAAGATTTTAGTTTCTCAGGGCGAAACCATTGCTGCCGGACAGCAAATCGCTCTTTCCGGTTCGACCGGGAAATCAACCGGTCCCCATCTTCATTTTGAAATACGCGAAAGAGGTGAGGTTGTGAATCCGTTCAAAATTTTGTCTAATGTTTTACCAGAAACTGC
>DAORIL010000545.1:0-4838 GCA_035438525.1 Pyrinomonadaceae bacterium | reverse complement strand
CCCCCGCCAATCGAAAATCACGCAATATTCGTTCAACATAAAACCTGGTCGATTCGTCCTCATTTTCAACCTCCAAAGCCGAAATCGCATCAAAAACACCTCGGTTGAGTGATAAATTATTCAAAAATGCCGCAACAATTTGTGAGATTTTTTCGGAGGCGGCGCGGAATTCAGGATCCGGATGAACTTCCTGGATCAAATTTGCTTGCGAACTGGCAGAATTTAAAAAGATCAGAGCCTCATCATACGCAACCAAGGTGTTTTCAATGGTCCTTTTCCCCTCAAGAGCCAACATTTTATTAATTGTTTCCTGGGCTTTTTGCAAGCGTTCAGTCTGCAAATCGGTAAATGTTGCGGCATCAAATGAGTCTTTCCAAAATGGCATATTTTTTTTATTTTAAGTAGTTAAAATTCTGCTTATAAAATCCCTAATTTTCTTGCAAACTATTTTGTAAAATCGTAAATCAAATTTCCATTCGAATATTCTTGATTATCAAAAATATGCGGATAATGTTTATTTAATTCCTCTAAATACAAATCATACGGCAAATCTGAAAATGCTCCGTAATCGTGTAAATAGGTCATAAAAACATTTCCTTGATGATCGAATTCTTGAAAAATTGAATCTTTTGTCCCGTCAAATTCTAGTGGCGCAACTCCTAAATATTGGCACAAACTTTTGTTAAAGGCGGGAGTTGTTTTTAACCAATTTCTCTCCAGAAAAACTTCAGCTGCACCATGAAAGACAAGGTAATTTTTCTTTAATTTCTGTTCTAATTTATCAGTTGCGATATGATTTCGGACAATATAAAAACTTAAACGACTCGGAACTCCAACCGCACGGGCGGATGCCGCTAACAAAACCGCTTTTTCAACACAATAACCGTGATTTCGAGTCAACAAATTGCTGGCTTTCAAACCTTCACGCCGCAAATCCAAAAGATACGGATTATATTGAAAGCCATCCCGGACCGCATAATAAAGTCTGACCGCTTTTTCTGTATCATTTTTTGCCTCAATCGTATTTTGCTCAGCAAAATCTTTGACGGTTTGTTTATCAAAATCCAAAAATTCAGTTGGTTGCAGAAACTCAATCATAAAATCTAAATTTCTCAATTTTTTCGCTTTCAAGCGTTAAATATGCGCTGTTCAAATCTACAGTCAAACAGGAATGAATCGGTAAAACTCCAATAAAATCCCCCAATTTGATTTTTTCAAAATAGTCATCAGGTGCAGAAATTACACCGTGTTCCTGCGAAAGAGATTTGATGTAAGCACCTGTTTCTGAGGTTTCCCAACCATTTTCGGTTAAATTTACAACTTTTCCAAAAGATTTTGTTCCATCATGCAAAAATATTGAATCTTTTGAAAAATGAACTGCTCCACCATAAATGACAATTTCGTTGCGGTCAGGATTTTTTGCAACAACGGGACATGCCATGGCAACGGCAATTTGATCGAGTTGACAAGCACCTATTTCACTTTGAACCACATCATAAAAGACCAAATTTCCCGGTCTAAGTTCGTCAACGCCTTCAAAATTATCCATTATGCTACAAGTCGGTGTGTCGCCGTAAGAAATAATTAAATCAGGATATTGTGAAAAATATTTTGCTTTTAAGGAGGAAACAACTGAGGTGCTTTCCCGATAAATTTTGGCAATTTCCTCGTTATCTCTTCTAACCCCGTAGCTATGTCCGGCATGAGTTAAGAATCCTTTAAAGGTTGTGTGTTCAAAACGATTTATTTCGGAAAGAATTTGGTCAATCGTAGCAAAATCAACAGGGTTGACACCAGTTCGATGATCGCCACTATCAACTTCGATAAAAACATTTACCGGAAATTTCAAATCTTTAGAAAGCCTTTCGATTGTTTCAGGCGCAACTACCAATAAATTAAGGGTTATTTTTTCTGCCAAAGAATTGATGCGGTCTATTTCGTGAACATTTATGGGAAATGCAACTGAAATATCCTGCCAGCCGTCAGCCGCAAAATATTCAGCCATTTTTAATGAAGATGCGGTGATTTTTTCAACGCCCAAATTTTTAAACCAACGCCCGATCTCTTGCGATTGATGAGTTTTAAAGTGCGGTCTTAAAAAAACATTATTTGCTTTCGCCTTTTCGACAATATCGTTGATATTTTTTAAGCATTTAGCCCTATCTAAAAGTAACGTTGGTTCGATTAATTTTATCATTTTATGAACTATTTTTATTGAATTATTTTAGAAAAATTGGGTTTGGCAGAACTAACTTTTTTATACGTTCCCTTTGCGGTCACATTCATTCCAAAGCCGCAAGCTGCACCTTCTTGTTCCTGGGTTACCTCGATGACTCCTGGTTTGACAAAATGAACGGTAATTTCGCATTTCCCATCAGTTTCATTGGTTGAATAAACTGCTTTGTCACCCCTTATCTTTGCTTCAACAACCAATTGCCCAACATTTGCCATCAAATCGCCGTTACTCATCGTATAAGGATAGATCAAATCAAAACCAATTTTGATTTTGCCGCCGCCTAAAGCTTGAATTAAAATATCGCTTGAACTTCCTTTGTATTTTCCAGTAAACGCTAAACGAAATGTTCCTGTCACTTCTTTGCCGGAAACAGAATCTCTTTGGGCTAAAGAATTTGTGTTTAAGATTAACAAAGTAAGGGTTAGCAAAAAACTAAATATCAAATAATTTTTCATAATTATAACCGAATTTTGGTTTTAACGATTTACCGCCTGCATATAGTCAGCCGGATAACGCAAACCTTGCACCAATTTTGATAACGGCTCAATTTCTTCAAAATCTTCTGCAGTAAGTTTGACGTTTAATGCGCCTAAATTTTCTTCCAAACGCTGAACTTTTTTGGTTCCCGGAATGGGCACGATATTTTTCTCTTTGTTTATGACCCAGGCGAGCGCAAGTTGAGCAGGCGTGCAGCCCTTTCGTTTAGAAATTTCTTCAACTTTGTTTGCAAGTTTGATATTTTTTTCAAAATTTTCGCCTTGGAAACGCGGCGTGTGATGACGGTAATCATCTGAAGATAAATCACTTGGCTTTTTGTAGCGTCCGGTTAAAAATCCGCGTCCAAGCGGTGAATAGGCAACCAAGGTCACGCCTAATTCTCCGCAAGTCTGCAAAATCTCACCTTCAATATCGCGTGACCAAATCGAATATTCGGATTGCAAAGCGGAAATCGGATGAATGGCGTTGGCTTTTCTTAAAGTTTCGGCAGAGGCTTCGGAAAGTCCTAAATATTTTACTTTACCTTCTTTGACGAGTTGCGCCATTGCTCCAACCGTTTCTTCAATCGGCGTGCTCGGATCAACCCGATGCTGATAATACAAATCAATTTCGTCAATTCCAAGGCGTTTCAAACTCCCCTCGACAGCCCTGCGGACATATTCCGGTTTGCCGTTGATTCCGCGCTTTGTCCAATCATTCGGATCGCGCTCAATACCGAATTTCGTAGCAATGACAACTTTTTCGCGCTTACCTTGGATGAATTTGCCCAAAAGCTCTTCGTTGGTAAAAGGTCCATACATATCGGCTGTGTCATAAAAATTTAAGCCGAGGTCCAACGCTTTTTCCAATGTTTCCAAAGATTCTTTTTCGTTAGTTTCGCCGTAAAATTCGGACATTCCCATACAGCCCAAACCAATTGCCGAGATTTCTAAATCGCTGTTACCAAGCTTTTTGAATTTCATATTTTCCACTTATACGCCCGTAGTTTATTTTTTATTTAATTAAAACTCTATATTCAAAACCAACCCTTCCGCCCCAATCACAAAAAATTTCTTATCAGTAATTTTATGAATGTCACTAAAACCTAAAGTTTTTTGAGTTTCGTAAATTTTCGAGAATGTTGCTCCTCCATCTGAAGAATAATAAATTACCCCTTTCATATTATCTCTATCCTCTTGCAAAGAACCTTCCAATCTAGTCCCAAACAAAAAAGCATCTTTATCCGTAAAAAAAATAACGTTTGAGAGGTTAATCGGTTCTTTTATCTCACGATTTATCCAAGTTCCATCCGTTTCTTCTGTTGCCAAATAAACATAACTTCCTTCAACAGTTAATCCGCCTTGTGCTGCCTTAATACGATTTGTTTGTTCGATTTTGCCAAGGTTTCCAATTGCATTTTGGTCTCGCAAAAAACTAAAATCGATACCATAATTATGCCAGCTTTTTCCTTCATCATTACTTTCAAAAATTTTGTATTTATTGGTTACTTTGAGTTTTTTTCTATTTTCAATCAAAAGATTTCCAATATGACCATTTCCATCATGAATCCCCATCAGATTTCGAAGTTGTTCTGATGTTTCAGTCCAATTGTCCCCACCATCCGCAGTTTTATAAACAAGGGGTTTTACTGTAACTGTTGGTTCCAAACTATATTCATTTCCAATCATCCAGCCATTATTTTCATCAAAAAAGAAAATTTCTTGATAAATTGTTTTGTATGCAGTTTTGGTTATATTCCAAGACTTTCCACCATCGGTTGTTTTCATTAACCAAGTTTGTTTGGATTCCCACCAACCCATTCCATTATTATTTAAAACCATCCAACCAAATAAAGGATTGATGAAGAAAATTTGAGAGATCCCGGAATCCTCTGGAATAGAAATAGGATTGCTTTTCCAGGTTTTGCCGCCGTCCGTTGTCTTAAAAAAAGTTAGGATTCGATTTTTTTCCTCGTCAAAATCGTTTCCAATAAAAACAAAACTTTGCTTGTCAAAAAAAATTATTTCAGTCAAAACTTCTTTTGTCGGCAAGTTTATTTTACTTTCGGTTATTTTGATATTTTGAGGAGTAATATTATTAAATTTGGCTTCACTTTGAATTATTT
>DAORIL010000544.1:0-4848 GCA_035438525.1 Pyrinomonadaceae bacterium | reverse complement strand
GGTTCCGGCATTAACTCTGAAATCGGCAGTCACAGTTCCGCTGGCATTTTTAAAGTTTGTTCCGGTAAAGGTCAGGTTAGCTTTTCCGGTAGTTTGTCCCGCGATCGGAATGACCTTTCCGCCTTGTAAAGCCAATAATTTAGCCAAATCAAGATTGGTAAAATAAGCATCAACTTTAGAGTTTGTGCGTTGATTCATCGCAATTACGGCATTACCGTCGATTTTCCCGTCCATCACATCGGCAGTTAAATTGTTGAGCGTAACTTTATCATTGTCAGCAATTACCGAAGCCCGCGCCGCACCGAGTTTGATGCTTCCCAGAACTCCTCCGCCAAGACTCATATCCATACTGGCGCGATAGCGTCCCGATGGTTCAAGAACGAAAACAGGTTTGTAAAGTTTGGCATTTTCGAGATTGCCGTTC
Source organism: Pyrinomonadaceae bacterium (assembly GCA_035438525.1). Classification (GTDB taxonomy): domain Bacteria; phylum Acidobacteriota; class Blastocatellia; order Pyrinomonadales; family Pyrinomonadaceae; genus JAIBCC01. Next base: position 4,424 of record DAORIL010000544.1, on the reverse strand, counting down.
TTTCTTAAATCAACATTTCCGGCATCAATATCGCCTGAACTTCCTTCGATCCTACCCGCCACAATTTTCAAACGAACTCCGGCAATATTGAGACTTCCCAAAACGGCTGCATCCGTTTCGACTCTGGCAATTTTTACATTATTCGAAACAACATCGGTTTGATTACCGCGAATTTTGACATTGACATTACCCGCCTGGATATTGCCGACCTTAGCACTTTTGGCATCAACTCCTTCGGCTTGGACATTTTTGGCTTGAATGTCAGTTGCGCCATTTTGACTGGTTAAATTAACTCCGTTAGCCGTAACATTTCGCAATTTCGCATCTTTGGTTCGTAAAGTTTCGGCGCGAAGATTATTAACATCGGCATCAGTTTTACTGCCTCGATTGGTGACTTTAACGCCGTTGGCATTAACTCCGGTCAATTCCGTTCCTTCGGCTTTAACTGTTCCGGCTTTGACGTTTGGAGCATTAATTGTTGTTGTTCCGTTATTTGAATTAACTTTGATGCCGTTTACCCGCAAGTTTTGAGCAATTAAATCCTCTGAATTAAATGAATTAGCGCGCAGATTACTAAAACTGGCAGAAAATTCTTTGTCTTTATATTCAGCGACCGCATCAGAAATAAAAAGTCCGGCGAGCGTGCCGTCAGGAGATTTGGCGGCAGCTGCTTGGAGTTCGCCAAACCATTTGAAATCAGTGCCGTTGCCGCGAATATTCCCGATCAATTGCGGAAAATCGATTCGAAAATCTTCAAACGTCAACATCTCGGCAATCGCTTTTCCGTTGCCTTCATAAATTGCATTTTCACCTGCAACTTTGCCATTGATCTGCAAACCTTTCAGATAAATATTGTCGGCGGCGAGCGAATCGGAATGAATTTCGCCATCTACCTGATATTTTTCGCCCTCACCGGTCACCCGTCCTTCAAAATTGCCAAAACCGCGAAGCGTTGCACCAGTCGGCAAAACTCCTGCGGTTTGCTCTAAATCAACGGTCGAATTGATTTTTAGATCATATTGTAAACGCTCCCAATCGGTCAGATTTCCCGACAAATTTGATTCTCCGAGAGGGGTTTTGAGCGTTAGATTTTGGATTTCGGCACCGCGATTGTCAACGATTCCTTTGGTTAAAAGGTTGATCGGCTCAATCGGTTTATCGTCATAAATAAATTTCGAGTTCGTCGAAGTTAAATCAAAGTTATATCGTTTTTGTTCATCGGGAACGGCGTTATTTGTTGGAGATAAAGTAAATAATACATTTTTAGCATCAGCGGAGATTTTATGCTGAACATCACCGAAATGAGCTACTCCGTCTTTGAGCGAAAAATTAACGGAGTCGTATTTAAAGTTTACGCTGGAGCCGGCTTTATCTTCGACAAAATTCAAATTGGAAAAATTTGATTTGCCATTTTCGTCAAATTTGACCCAGGCTTCCGCACCGTTTATATCGGTTGAATTAAGCTGGATATCCCGCGAAAGCTGCCAGGCATACAAATTCTGGACGGTTAGATCAAGATTGGCATCGCGGATAAAAAATAATTTTTCGCCGGAAATTTTGTCGTTAAAAGTTGCATTTTGTAATTGCAGACGGAGCGGACTGATCGTGACGCGGAAAACATCAGCTTCAAAGACAATTCCTATTTCCTCCATTCGGGAAACAAATTGATTTTTAACGTAAGTGTCCGCATACCCGGTTTTATACCAAATAAATACACCGATAAACGCGAACAATACTAAAAAAAACAATCCGCCCAAACCGATCAAGAACCATCGCCAAACCGCTTTACGGGGCTTTACAGGTTTTGTTGTTTCTTCGGTCATAAAAACTTAACTCACAGAGATAAAGGAATTAAAAGGGTAAAATCTTTATTTAAAAATATAGTAAAAGCTTTGAAAAGTTAAGGTTTTTAAGAAAAAAATAACTACCCTTGTTCATTCTTTTAAATATTATAAATCTTCCAACGAAATAATTTCTGTAATCTGCAATGCAAAAGCGTCAATTGCCGTCACTTTCGGTGGATGATTGGTCAGCAAACTTATTTTTCGCACACCTAAATCGTTCAAAATTTGTGCGCCGATGCCATAATCCCGATGCCGTCCGTAACCCGTTTCTTTGCGGGCTTCGGAAAAGGTTAAACCCCTTTCCTGCATCAACTTATAAGTTTCAAGCTGATGGATCAAATCCAAATTATGTTCTCTCTGACGAAGGTAAAGGACGACTCCGAAACCTTTTTCAGCAATTTTTTGTAATGAATTTTGGATTGCCTGCGATGCCTCGCCAATTTTCGCCCCAAACATTGCAAACGTAATATTCTCGGTTTGGACGCGCACCGGAACGCTTTCGGTTGTCTGCGAAATATCGCCTAACGTAATAACTAGATGAGTTTCGCCGTTAATGATGTTTTCGTAAGCGATCGCATGAAAAATTCCAAAATCAGTCTGCAAATCGGTTTCGACCACGCGCCTAACCAATTTTTCTTTTTGAATTCGGTAACGCACTAAATCCGCCACGCTGATAATCTTCAAATTATGCTTTTCGGCAAAAACTTGGAGCTCAGGCAACCGCGCCATTGTTCCGTCATCATTCATGATTTCGCAAATCACGCCTGACGGATTTAATCCGGCTAATCTTGCTATATCAACGCTGGCTTCGGTTTGTCCGACGCGAACCAATACTCCGCCGTTTTTTGCCCGTAAAGGGAAAACATGACCGGGACGCGCTAAATCATTTGGTCTGGTCATTGGCGAAACTGCGGTCAAAATTGTTTTAGCACGGTCAGCGGCAGAGATTCCGGTGGTAACGCCTTCTTTGGCTTCGATAGAAACGGTAAAAGCTGTGCCGAAACCCGAAGTGTTTTCAGCCGTTTGCGGTTGCAGTCCGAGAAAATCGCAACGCTCTTCGGTCAACGGCAGACAAATCAACCCGCGCCCGTGAACTGCCATAAAATTGATGATTTCGGGCGTGACTTTTTCTGCCGCACAAACCAGATCGCCTTCGTTTTCGCGGTCTTCATCGTCAACAATAATTATCATTTTGCCGTTACGAATATCTTCGACGGCTTCTTCAATAGTGGCAAGTGACATAAAATCAATAAATTAACCACAGACAACCACAGACAAAAAGATTTGTGACCTTATACTGACAATTTGTGGCTAAAGACCTAAATTTTACCGTATCAAAAAAAAATTAGCGACTTGAAATCCATTTTGTGAAATAATCATTACTATCAGTTCTACCAAATATCCATAAATCATAAGGTAATCAAATGTTTTCGGAAAAAACTACTAGGCGTAACTTTCTCAAAATTTCGGGTGCGGCGACGATTGGAACTTTACTTTCGGCAAATAGCATTTTGGGGCAAAAGCGAAGGAAAAGTTGCGTAATTGTAGGAGCAGGTTTTTCGGGATTGGCGGCGGCTTTTAAACTTAAAAATGGTGGATGGAATGTGACAATTTTGGAGGCTCGTTCACGTTTTGGGGGAAGAGTATTTTCGCACCGACTGCCCGAAAATACTAATCTAATATGTGAACTGGGTGCAGAATGGATTGGCGAACATCACGAACGAATCATTACTCTTTGCAAGAATTTCGGCTTACAACTGCAAGATCATCGTTTTGCGGATTCGCTGATGCAAAACGGCAAAGTTTCGCGCCCAAAAGCGTGGGGATTCTCGGAAAAGTCCGAAAAGGCTCTGCATAAATTATTGAGCGGATTGGACAATTATTCCCAAGCCCGTTTGAATTTGATGGATAGACAAGATTGGTGGACAGTTTTGAAAAATATCGGGTTTTCGGATGAAGAATTGCGGATCCGTGATTTGATGGACAGCACCGATTTTGGCGAATCAATCCGTTTTGTGTCGGGTTATGCGGCGGCTGGTGAATATGCAGTTTCGTGTGAACATAACGAGATGGATTTCAAAATTACCGGCGGAAATTCCAGATTAGCAGAAGAGTTTGTCAAAAGAATCGGAACGGATTCGATTAAACTAAATACCTTGGTTGAGGAAATTAATCAGACCAAAGGTGTGGTAACAGTCAAAACCAAAGATGCAAAATATACTTGTGATGCGGTTGTTTGCACGGTTCCGACTGCGAGTCTGCAAAAGATTAAATTTACACCCACACTTCCTGCTGTTCAGCAAAAAGCTGCCGAAAGCCTGATTTATGCAAGAATCATTAAAAACTCAGTTTTGTATGATGAAAGATTTTGGGGAGCGGATAATTTTTCGTTGGTTTCGGATGCAACTTCTCATTACTATTTTCACAGCACCCAGAACCAACCAGGAAAACAAGGCATTTTGACGGCTTATGCGATTGGTGATAAGGCAGATGTGCTGGCTTCACAGGACGACAAACGCCGGATGGAAATTATCACTAAAGATTTGATTCCGTTTAATTCAAATGCGCCTAATTTGGCTC
>DAORIL010000543.1:0-4851 GCA_035438525.1 Pyrinomonadaceae bacterium | reverse complement strand
TGGAAATTCATATTTTGCAAGGTGAACGTGAGTTGGCAGCAGCAAACCGTTCATTAGGCAAATTTGAATTGGTCGGAATTCCGCCGGCATCACGCGGTGTTCCGCAAATCGAAGTTATGTTTGAAGTTGACCCGAACGGAATCGTCAATGTTTCTGCCCGCGATAAAATGACCGGATTGGAACAAGCGATGCAAATCACTCCATCTTCCGGACTCGCACCGGACGAAATTGATCGTTTGATCATGGAAGCCGAAACGTCGACTGAAAATGATAAACAAACTAAACAATTGATTTTGGCGCGAAACAATCTTGATTCGATTCTGACCAATACCAGAAACGCAATGAATGAATTTGGTCGCAGTCTGACTCATGAGCAACAAACGGAAATCAATGGTGTTCTGAACGAAGCGGATGAGTTTCTCAAGTCCGATAGTTTGGAAGCTGTTCGTGCTACTATCGAAAAAGTAGAAGCAACGGCTAACAAACTGACTGAGACCCTGATGGCAAGTGTAGCTTAACCGCGACTTGAACAAATAAGGCGAATATCGCAAAATTAAAAAACGTCAGTTCCGCTAAATCGGGCTGACGTTACTTTTATTTTGAATTTTAGGTTTTGGATTTTACACTGTAGAGTTTAAGATTTTGAATTTAAGTTTGAAATATTATTTTTATGAGCAAAAAAGATTATTACGAAATTTTAGGTGTGAGCAAAACGGCAAGCGATGCCGAAATTAAAACCGCTTATCGAAAGTTAGCAATTCAACATCACCCTGACAAAAATCCTGACAATCCGGCAGCCGAAGAAAAATTTAAAGAAGCGGCTGAAGCTTATTCGGTGCTTTCCGATTCGCAAAAACGAGCAAGTTATGACCGTTTCGGACATCAAGGCGTCGGCGCAGGCGCGGGAGGCGGTTTCAGCGGATTTGACGGAGCAGGATTTACTAACATCGAAGACATCTTCGATATGTTCGGTTTTGGTGATATGTTTGGCGGCGGTGGCGGAGGTGGACGCACCCGGCGATCCTCAGCCCAACGCGGTTCCGATTTGCGCTATGATTTGGAAATCACTCTGGAAGAAGCTGCCCAGGGAAAAGCCGAAACTTTACACATTCCGCGACTTGAAAAATGCGTTGAATGCGAAGGCAAAGGAACAGAAAAAGGCACTTCGCCCGAAACCTGTATTACCTGTCAAGGTCAAGGTCAGGTGCGCTATCAACAGGGCTTTTTCTCAGTAATGAGAACTTGTTCAAACTGCGGCGGTCGCGGACAAATCATCAAAAATCCGTGCAAAAACTGTCGCGGAGCCGGACGTATCGAAAAAGAAAAAACTCTCGAGATCAAAATTCCGGCAGGTGTTGAAACAGGTTCGCGACTACGGGTCAACGGCGAAGGTGAAGGCGGCACCAATGGCGGACAATCCGGCGATCTGTTTGTTGTCATTCATGTTGCCGACCATCAGGAATTTGAACGTCAAGGCGCAAATCTTTATTCATCTGCTCCAATTTCATTTTCTCAAGCCGCACTTGGCGCAGAAATCAAAGTTAAAACCTTGGATGGTGAACAAGACTTAAAAATTCCACAAGGAACTCAAACGGGCACCGTCTTTCGCTTAAAAGAACAAGGAATGCCGATTTTAGGCGGACGCGGCAAAGGCGATTTGTTTGTGGCAGTAACTCTGGTAACCCCCAAACATCTAACCAAAGAGCAGCGTCAACTTTTTGAACAGCTTTCCGAGATCGAAGACCTTGAGTTCAAAGACGAATCGTTTATGGACAAAGTTCGCAACATTTTCGGATAGAAAATAACATATTTCAAAATAAAATTTCCGCGTTACAGTTGAGAGAAATTTCAATCTATAACGCGGGATTTTATTTTTAATCTATGTTCCGATTACTCCCAATCCGTTTCAAATTATTGATTATCTTCAGTTAAAACCCTCATTTACTGCATAGAATTCCACTTTCACTGCAAAACTATTCTCCAATCAGCAATTAAAGATTAAATTTCAATTGTATTTTTAATTATTAATTTTGCAGATTGAGGAAAAGAATGAAAAATTTTATCTATGCCTTTTTAGTTTTAATAACGGGAGTCCTGACGGTTCTTGCCCAACCCGCTAATGTCACATTTTATCCCGAAGTGGAATGGCTGCCGAACGGAAAATATTTGAGTTTTACCATGATTAGCGGTTCTAGTCCGAAAGATTTTCAGGCGGATATTTATACTATTAAAACTGATGGTTCAGAGTTGAAAAAACTTACTTCTGAAGAGAAAAACGAATTTGGCTCATCGTGGTCAAAAGACGGAAAAAGTTTTATGTTCAGCGCAGGTGTCAGAGGAAATTTTGGTGATTCCGATATTTATCTTGCCAAAAGAGACGGTTCCGGGGTTGTTCAAATCTCAAAAACTACCGGCGGTTATTCCACTCCATCATCATCTCCTGACGGTAAAAAAATCCTCTTTACCTCTTCGCGCGACAGCAAAAATCCGAGGAAACCTCAAATTTATGTAATGAGTTCCGACGGCTCGAATATTACACGTTTAACTACCGATTCGGAACTCGCCTATTACGATCCGCATTGGTCGCCTGACGGCAAAAAAATTGTTTACTATGCTGAAAAAGGAGATAACAAAGACCAGATTTGGACGATGAATGTTGATGGAACAAATCAAACTTTACTGACTAATAACATCGGACATAATTATTATCCATCGTGGCTCCCAAACGGTAAAAAGATTGTTTTCACCTCAAAACGTGATGGCAACGAGGCAAGTGCGTTCTATACAATAGATGCTGACGGGAAAAATTTAACCCAAATTCCATATGTCAAAGGAATGATGATTAAATTTTCGCCCGATGGAAAGAAGATCGCTTTCGTCGCCCCAAAATCTACGAATCAACCCGGTAAACCACCTGAATCCAGTATCTTTATTGCAAATGCAGATGGCACAGGAGTAATAAAGATTGTCGGAAATTAATCTCTTTAAACAAATTCGAGAAAAGGAAACATTATGAAAAGGTTAATTTTATTAATCGGATTACTATTTATTTTAAGTATTATCTCAAGTGTTTTTGGGCAAGCAACACCCGCTCCAGTAAAGCCTACTGTTGGGATTCTGATTTTTGACAATGTGCAAATTATTGACTACACAGGACCTTATGAAGTATTTGCTGGCAGAAGATATAATGTCATAACTATTGCGCCGGAAAAGAAGATGATTACAACTATTGGGAATATGAAAGTAATGCCTGATTACGATTTTTCTGACGCACCAAAACTTGATGTTCTCGTTATTCCCGGCGGGGGAATAGGCGGAATTAATAATTTGGAAGGTGTCTGGAAAAACGCGCCGCTCCCAATGAAAGATACTCCCGAAACCACCAAATGGGTTCAGGATAAAGCCGCAGAGGCACGTTTTGTTTTATCGGTTTGTAACGGTGCCTTTACGCTTGCCCGTGCGGGTCTTTTGGAAAATAAGTTAGCGACTACAACTATGCCGTTTCTCAGTAAACTCAAAGAAGTCTCTCCAACTACCACAATAGTCTTTGATAAACGATGGACAGACAATGGGAAATTTTTAACTTCGGGCGGACTTTCGGCAGGAATTGATGCAGCGTTTCATGTCGTGGAAAAGATGGAAAGTCGCGGCAGAGCACAAGATGCAGCATTAGGAATGGAATACAAATGGGATGATGCCGGAAATTATGCGTCGTTTGCTTTAGCCCGCAAATACGCAATGTTCGGTTTCGAATTTGAGGGGATTAGTCTTTCCCGCGAAGGGGACGAAAATCATTGGGGAAATAGGTGGCTCATCACCAAACCAAAGACAACAGCGGAAATTCTGGAAGTTGCCAACAAATCGCTTTCCGATTCTGAAAAAACTATGTTTGGTCCGGTTAAAGTTAAATGGAAAAACAAAATAGTTCCGCTGACAACACTAGTTTGTGGAGTTTTTCTGATGAAAAAGGTCAGCCATGGTTAGGTTTCGTGAGTGTCACGCCTTCGCCGGAGGAAAAGGATAAATTTATTTTTTCGATTCAAGTGGCGCGTAAGGATTCAAGTTTTGCCAAATTGTTCCGGTAAGCTGCAACTACATTTTTTATAAAAACGAGGGAAAATTATGAAAAAGGTGTTTATTGCGTTATTTTTGTTGTTAAACGGAATAAATATTTTGCGGGCTCAGCCAACTCCGGTCGGCTATTTTAATCCGGTCATTTCGCCGGATGGAAAACGAATTGTTTTTGAGGCTAACAAAACGGGAAAGTTTGCGATTTATACGATCAGGACTGACGGCACGGATTTGCAAAAATTAACCGATGACAACGGCGGCTCTCAGGCTCGTTGGTCGCCTGATGGAAAACAAATAGTCTTTCAATCAAGACGTGATGGACATTCTCAACTCTACCTAATGAATGCAGACGGTTCAAATCAACACAGACTGACCAATGGAACGGATTTGGATTTTCAACCGTATTTTTCTCCGAAAGGCGATTTGATAGTTTTTCATTCCCACCCGTCCGCCGAAGGCTCCACCAACGACATCTATATTATCAAACCTGATGGAACGGGAAGAAAAAAACTGACTGATGGAAAAGCAAATTATACTGCTCCTCGTTGGTCTCCTGACGGAAAAAAGATAGTTCTTTCGATAGTTGAACCGCTCAGTAAATTTCTTCCCAACGTTTCTAATGAAGCCATAATGAAAATGTCTAACGAAGAAAGGATGAATATCGGAATCAAACAACGCAATTCATCCGAACTTTATATTATGAATAGCGATGGCACGAACGTCCTGAGATTGACCAATAACGAAAGGCGCGACGATCAACCGGAATGGTCAAAGGACAGT